>NZ_BJCE01000052.1:0-26913 GCF_005402885.1 Sphaerospermopsis reniformis | reverse complement strand
TAAATAATATTATTGATATAACTCGATCAGATTTGAGGAGTTGAGGCAGACTGGTCTTGTGGTCAAAAAAAAGGTAGGATTCCCAAAGAGAAAACAGGGAACGCCTACGATTAATGAAAAAAATATAGGTTCATCAGTACATAGTATGCTAAACTAATATTTAAACTTCCAAGTAAGCAAACATCTTAATCGGAAATTATCAAAATTTCTAAATCCATAAGCAGAACGTTTAATCAACTTGAGTTTGTTGTTAATACCCTCAACAACACCGCTAGTTGTACGATTATCAAAATAGGCAATAATTTCATCTAACCAACGAACAATAGTGTTATGGCTAGTGGGATAATGCTTTCTAGCTCTCAGCAACCATATACTCAGTTTATATAAACCCTTTAACCAATCCTTAGTTTTATTAAAAATTCCCCGGATTTTCTCCTTTAATTCATACATTATTTTCAGAGATGGTGAAACTCGCTTTACTTGATTGAGCTTGATTTTTTGCTCATCATTTAGGTCTTCACCGTTCTTCAATAACACATATTTACTTTTATTTAACCTCTCTAATATTTTCTTTTTCTCTACTTTCTCTTGTTCATTTTTTGAACTTTTAATGGCATTCTCCACATTTCTTTTCTCTCTTTTTCTGGCTATATCTAATTCTTTGTTTATTTGTACCATTACATGAAATCTATCTGCCACCCCAAAGGGGTTCGCCAGTCGCTCATGGGGGAAACCCCCAAGACCGCGCTGGCTCACTACTTGAGCATTGGGCATCATTTCTGTAACTAGATTTTTATATCCTTGCCATAAATCTATACTCACTTCTTCTATTTGTTCTAGCACCTGTGATCCCCATTCCATCAGCACTTTCCTTATATCTTCTTGTTTTCTACTAGGTAAAATTGCCAGAAGTTCAGATTTATCTAAATCTATTAATACTGCACAATATTTTCCTTGTCCTTTAATTAAGGCTATTTCATCTATTCCTAATCTTTTTACTGCTGATGGTTTGGATTCTATTAGTTCTGATTTTGCATCTTTCAACATTCTCTCTATTTCTTCTGTGGTTACTACTCCCTTCGATGCTACACTATTGATATCACTATCTAACACTTCTTTTATTATCTGACGAGATAGTCGTTTGGTATATTTTCTTCTTTCGCCTATAAAATCCAACTCTTCACTAAAAGGTTTTTGACATTTTTCACATTTAAATTGTCGTTTATTAATTTCTAAATATACTGGCTTTTCTCCCCAGGGTAAGTCTTTTACTATATATCTATGATTCTGATGTAATCTCTGACTTTTTGTTCCACAACGAGGACATATACTTTCTTTTTTAATCGCTTCAACTTGTAAAATTATTCCTATCCCTTCGTGTTGACGATGTGAAATTACTTTGATATCCTCTATATTTAGAAGCTCTGTTAAGATTTTAATTCCCGGTTTTCTATTCATAACTGTAAATTTACCCAACTTTCAACATTCTCACTTACATTCAACTACAACTTAGTCCCATAAGTCAACTGTATCAATAATTTTGCTGTTCTTCTTCATCTGGTTTAGAATTTTTATTCTAATATTTTAGCATACTATGTACTGAAGAACCGAAAAATTTACTATATATGCGCCCACATATTTGCACTTTTAACATAAGTGTACGGTAAATTTTTGGCATTGTCAAGTCTTAAAACAAAAAAAATCACAAAAATCCTGAAAATGGGGATTTTGAGATTTCATGCGGTGGGAAAAAGAGCGATCGCCAAATTATAAATCATCAAAATTACTGTAAATTCTGTGAATCCTGTAATCCTGGATATCCTGATTTTGACCATTTGATCACATTTATATCACTGCTAAATTTTCAATGCTTTTTCTGCTTGGAAATGCAGCAACAACCCATATTCCAAACCTTCTACTACAGCTTGATAAGAAGCTTCTAAAATATTAGCAGAAACTCCGATAGTTGTCCAGCGTTGTTGACCATTTCCCGACTCAACCAAAGCGCGTGTTTTTGCAGATGTTCCTCTATTTCCGTTGAGTATTCTTACCTTATAATCAGTCAATTCAAAATCGGCAATTTGTGGATAAAAATTCATCAAAGCTTTGCGTAAAGCAGCATCCAAAGCTGCAACAGGACCATTACCTTCTGCTGCTTCCAGAATATTTTGACCATTCACAGCTACTTTAATTGTAGCTAAAGAATTGGTGCTTTTTTTCCCTTCCACCAAATCACAATTAACATGAAAACCTTGAACTTCAAAAAACTCCTGTCTTAGTCCTAAAGCTGTATACATTAATAGAGCAAAACTAGCTTCCGCAGCTTCAAATTGATAACCTTCACTTTCCAAGTCTTTCATGCGTTGAAGAATGTGTTTAGTTTGGGGATCGTTTTTATCTAATTCTATTCCCAAAGTTCGAGCTTTAGCTAAAACATTGCTTAAACCAGACTGTTCAGAAATGACAATGCGACGACGATTTCCTACCTGTTCAGGTGTAATATGTTCATAAGTTAAAGGATTACGTTCCACCGCAGAAACATGAATCCCTCCTTTGTGAGCAAAAGCTGAACGTCCTACATAGGGTGCATGATCATCAGGTGCGAGATTGACAACTTCACTAACAAAACGACTGGTTTCTGTAAGTTGATGTAGCTGGTGTTCACTGATACAGCTATAACCAAGTTTTAGCTGTAAATTAGGAATCAGAGAACACAGGTTAGCATTACCGCAGCGTTCACCATAACCATTTATAGTCCCTTGTACCATTTTTGCACCTGCCATCACTGCTGCTATAGCATTAGCAACTGCCATTTCCGAATCATTATGAGTATGTATTCCTATGTGGGGGATTGGTGATTGGTGATTGGTGATTGGTGATTGGGTAAGAGTTTTTTCTGTATTTCCTATTTCCCTGACGACAACTGAGACAATTTGAGAAACTTCATGGGGTAAAGTTCCGCCATTGGTATCACATAAAACTAACCATTCCGCCCCTGCTTTTGCTGCTGTTTTGATTGTTTGTAAAGCATAATGAGGATTTTGCTTATAACCATCAAACCAATGTTCAGCATCATAAATTACACGCCGTCCTTGAGAGATTAAATACTCAATCGTGTCGCGGATCATGGCTAAATTTTCATCCAGACTGGTCTTGAGTCCTTCTATAACGTGCAAATCCCAAGATTTTCCAAAAATTGTCACCCAGCGTGTACCAGCCGCCAAAATCGCTTGTAACATGGGTTCATCACTGGCTTGGGTATGAGGACGACGGGTGGAACAGAAGGGAACTATTTCCGCTTGTTTGAGGGGGTTTTCTTGGAGTTGCCAGAAAAACTGGACATCTTTAGGATTCGCCCCTGGCCAACCACCTTCAATAAATGGTATACCTAGTTGATCTAGTCTGTGGGCAATGCGTAATTTATCTTCTATAGACACTGATAAACCTTCCCGTTGAGTACCATCACGGAGAGTAGTGTCATATAACCAAATTTGAGGAGAGGTGGTTTTGCTCATAAGTTGTGATTGGTAATTGGTAATTGGTGATTGGTAATTGGTGATTGGTAATTGGTGATTGGTAATTGGTAAATTTATTTCTGTCACCTGTCACCTGTCACCTGTCACCTGTCACCTGTCACCTGCTGTAATTTAGTTTGGTAATTTAAATATGCCGAAAGTTGTAGCTCAAGGTAAATTAATTGAGTGTGAAAACAAAGCCAATTTAAGAAAAGTGCTTCTAAAAAATGGTGTTGACCTCCATAACGGTGGTTCTCAGGTAATAAACTGTCGGGGTATTGGCAGTTGTGGTACTTGTGCGGTTAAGGTAGAAGGCGAAGTGTCCGCAGCAAATTGGCGTGATCAAACGCGGCGATCGCTTCCTCCCCATTCTCCTACATCTGATTTGCGTTTAGCTTGTCAAACTCAGGTTTTAGGAGATGTGAAAGTTACAAAATTTGATGGTTTTTGGGGTCAAGGTTCTCAGATAGTTTGGACACCAGAAGGTTAAAAAGGAGACAAAACAAGATGGGTAGATGGACTCCCTTAATTTTAATGGCTGGAGGCGTGGCAATTTTACTAGGTACGTTACTTGGTATTAATTTTCCGATGGGTGGACAACAAACTGCTAATGTTCCTCCTGGAAGGAGAGAGTCTAGTGTCTTGCCAGCCAATATTAATGTTAATAGCACTGCCAGTAGGGATGATTCAACCGCTGCTAACAGAAATAACACTGAAACCTCCAACACTAACAGAAATGATTTTTCTGATGATACTCGCCGCACCAGTGTAGCTCAAAGTAATGCCAATACTACGCCTACAGGTTCTGGTGATAGTACACAAGGCTCAAATAATACTGATACTGATACTTCTACTTCTGCAACAGATACTAGCTCAAATTCAGGTACTATCGATCAAGATAAACAACCTATTCGCGCTTTATGGTAATGGGGATTGGTGATTGGTGACTGGGGACTGGGGACTGGGGACTGGGTAAAAACAACTATCAACTATCAACTATCACCAATCACCAATTAATAATCCTGATAGGTTATTAGTTATGTACTAATGACTAATAACTATTGACTGATGACTAGCGACGTTTTAATTATTGGTGGTGGCATTATCGGGTTGGCTTGCGCTGTTGAGTTAAAGTTGCGGGGTGCAAATGTTACTGTCGTTTGCCGTGATTTTACTGCCGCAGCCAGCCATGCAGCCGCAGGAATGTTAGCCCCTGATGCGGAAAATATCGCCGATGCTGCTATGCTTGATTTGTGTCGGCGATCGCTCTCTTTATATCCTTACTGGATTAGTAAATTAGAAGAGTTAACAGCCAAAAAAGATTTAAACAATACAGGTTATTGGCCTTGTGGCATCCTCGCCCCAGTATATCAGGAGGCAGGGGAGAAAAAGGAATTTATTCCCAATCACCAATCACCAGCTTATTGGTTAGATAAAGCAGCTATTCATGAATATCAACCGGGGTTAGGCGCTGATGTGGTTGGTGGTTGGTGGTATCCTGAAAATGGCCAGGTTGATAATCAAACTTTGGTGAAGGTGTTGCGGACTGCGGCTGAGTCTTTGGGTGTATCATTCAAAGATGGTGTGACAGTTGAGGCGATCGCCCAGCAACAAGGGCAAGTTATCGGTATCCAAACTAACATAGGTTTTCTTAGGGCTGACCATTATCTTTTAGCTGCTGGTGCTTGGTCTAATCAATTATTACCTTTAACAGTGCATCCCCGCAAAGGTCAAATGTTGCGGTTGCGAGTACCGGAATTTGTGACAGAATTACCTTTAACAAGGGTTTTATTTGGTAAAAATATTTACATTGTTCCCCGTCGTAACCGTTCTATTGTTTTAGGTGCTACCAGTGAAAATGTCGGTTTTACTCCCGATAACACACCAGCAGGTATTCAAAGTTTACTGGAAGCTGCAACCCGTCTTTATCCCCAATTAGCAGATTATCCCATCCAAGAAATGTGGTGGGGTTTTCGTCCTGCTACTTCCGATGAATTACCGATTTTAGGCGAAAGTCATTGTAGCAATTTAACTTTGGCTACTGGTCATTATCGCAATGGAATTTTACTTGCACCAGTCACAGCAAATTTAATTGCAGATGTGATTTTGTCACAAACAACCGATCCGCTTTTAACTCATTTCCATTATTCCCGCTTTCAAAATACACCCGTTCCCACTCAGTCATCTACTACAACATCCATGCTTACCCATCCTGCTAATTTCACTAACGGACATAGTAAAAATTTATCTATTCAACCTGCGGAATTTAACTTACAAGATTCAGGTTTAGTTATTGCTGGCAAAACCTTTCAATCTCGCTTGATGACAGGAACAGGAAAGTATCGCAGTATTGAAGAAATGCAGAAAAGTGTTGCTGCTAGTGGTTGTCAAATTGTTACCGTTGCTGTCAGAAGGGTACAAACTAACGCCCCTGGACATGAAGGTTTGGCAGAAGCTTTAGATTGGGGTAAAATTTGGATGTTGCCTAATACTGCTGGTTGTCAAACTGCGGAAGAAGCGATCCGGGTGGCACGGTTAGGACGGGAAATGGCGAAGTTATTAGGACAGGAAGATAATAATTTTGTCAAGTTAGAAGTTATACCTGATGCTAAATATTTGTTGCCTGATCCCATTGGTACTTTGCACGCGGCGGAACAGTTGGTAAAAGAAGGTTTTGCGGTATTGCCTTATATTAATGCTGATCCCATGTTAGCAAAGCGATTAGAAGAAGTTGGTTGTGCCACTGTGATGCCTTTAGCTGCGCCTATTGGTTCAGGACAAGGGTTGAAAACTACCGCCAATATTCAGATTATTATTGAAAATGCCAAAGTGCCGGTGGTGGTAGATGCGGGTATTGGTGCGCCTTCAGAAGCTGCACAAGCGATGGAATTGGGTGCGGATGCGTTGTTAATTAATAGTGCGATCGCCCTAGCTGAGAATGCACCTACAATGGCTTATGCAATGGGTTTAGCAACTGTAGCCGGTCGCATAGCTTATTTAGCGGGAAGAATGCCAATTAAAAACTATGCTAGTGCGAGTTCACCTTTAACGGGAACTATTACTGCTTAAGTTGGTATTACTCCCTTTCCGGTGTAAGATTAACTATCTTCTTCTCTTCTTCCTTCGTCTCCTTCGTGTCTTCGTGGTTCATTTAATCGGTATTCTTGTGGTAGGAAGGGAGTAGATATTTGGAGATGTAGAGACGTTGCATAAAACGTCTTTACAAAGCTTTCATATCAATCCCAAATGATGGCAGAATATTAGCCATTAGTTTCTAATTTCATCCGAACTTGAATCATTTTAGAGGCGCGATCCAGTAGGGGCGAAGCATTCGGGTGATAACTCATCGCTGAAACCATTGATATTTTGTCAGAATGCTTCGCCCTGATGATTAATGCAATAAATCGATCTTCTAGAATAATTTTTTCTATACAACCTCATCTAAAAATAGTATAATATTAAGTGATTTATTGATATCAAACCCCTGAAAAAATAGCCAACAAAAATCAATTATGAAAAATCTCTGGAATGATCAAGAAGCAGCCCAATATCAAGGAGAATTAGAACTGCGAGTATATACATCTCGTCTCTTAGGAAAAAATCCTGCTTTAGTTTTACATGGAGGAGGAAATACTTCTGTCAAAATCAAAGAAAAAAACCTAGTAGGAGAAATAGAAGAAATCCTTTATGTAAAAGGTAGTGGTTGGGACTTAGCAACCATAGAAAAAGAAGGTTTTGCTCCCGTGAGAATGTCTCATTTATTAAAATTAGCTAAACTACCAGCTTTATTTGATCCTCAGATGGTAAATGAGCTAAAAACTCAAATGACCATTGCTACAGCCCCTTCGCCTTCAGTGGAAACAATTCTCCACGCTATCTTACCCTACAAATATGTAGATCATACCCATGCAGATGCCATTGTCACTATTACCAACACTCCCAACGGTTGCCAAAGAATTAAAGAAATTTATGGTGATAAAGTTGTCATAATTCCCTATATTATGCCAGGGTTTGATTTAGCCAGAATTTGTGGCGAAAAATTCCCACTAGAAGCAGGAGAAAACACCATCGGCATGGTTTTGATGAATCATGGTATTTTCTCCTTTGGAAACACTGCTCAAGAGTCTTATGAAAGAATGATTTCACTGGTAAGTGAAGCCGAAGAATATTTACAGAAAAATCAAGCCTATTCTCCTGCTCCCAGTGGTGTGATTGCAGAAAAATCTTTAGCTCCTACTTTAGCAAAATTACGTCATAGACTATCAACAAAAGCAGGTTTTCCGGTGATTTTATCCAGTCATCGAGAATCTAAATATATTGCTTTTGCTAGACGAGAAGATATTGCTGTTATTTCTCAACAAGGTCCGGCTACACCAGATCATGTAATTCGTACTAAACGCCTGCCTTTAATTGGTCAAGATATCGAAGCTTATAGTCAAGCTTATCAAGACTATTTTAAAACCTATTCCAGTCCTGAACATACCATATTAGATACCATTCCCAGAGTAATCCTTGATCCAGAATTAGGACTATGTACAATTGGCAAGGATATTAAAGCAGCAAATATTGTTGCCGACATCTATGATCATACCATTGATATCATCGAAACTGCCACCAATTTAGACCAATATCAAGCTTTATCAGCCAAAGATATTTTTCAAGTAGAATATTGGGATTTAGAGCAAGCAAAATTAAAAAAATCAGGAAAAGAACCCCCTTTTACTGGAGAAATTGCCTTAGTTACAGGAGCAGCTTCTGGAATTGGTAAAGCCTGTGTAGAATCTCTTCTAAAAAGAGGGGCTGCGGTTGTGGGTTTAGATATTAATTCTCAGATTGAAACCCTTTATAAACGTCCTAATTTTTTAGGAATTACCTGTGATGTAACTGATGAAAATGCAATTACTCAAGCTCTAGAAACAGCTATTGGTAAATTTGGCGGTTTAGACATCTTAATTCTGAATGCTGGCATCTTTCCTCGTGGTTGTCATATTAAAGATTTATCAACCCAGGAATGGCGTAAGGTAATGGATATCAATTTGGATGCTAACTTAATTTTAATGAGAGAAAGTCATTCCTATTTAAAATTAGCACCTAAAGGCGGTAGAGTAGTCATAATTGGCTCGAAAAATGTCTATGCACCTGGAGTTGGTGCAGCAGCATATTCGGCTTCTAAAGCTGCGTTAAATCAATTAACAAGAGTTGCTGCTTTAGAATGGAGTCAAGATAAAATTCGCATTAATTCTGTACATCCAAATGCAGTTTTTGATACGGGAATTTGGACAGAAGAAGTATTAAATTCTCGTGCTGCTGCTTATGGTTTAACGGTAGAAGAATATAAAACTAATAATCTGCTGCAAGTTGAAATCACTAGCCATGACGTAGCCGAATTAGCTGCGGAAATGTGTGGTAGTTTATTCATGAAAACAACTGCTGCTAATATTCCCATTGATGGAGGGAATGAAAGAGTGATTTAGTGATTGAGGATTGATATCGGATTACCATAGTAGGAGGAGGAGACAGGAGGTAAAAATGTGGGCTGTATTTGATTTTTGCAGAAAATTAGATATTCTAGTTTGTCTCAAAACTTCCACCCTGTCTTCCATGCCCAAATTTGAAAGTCTAATTATTAGCAAAAGATACGGGCGTATGACAATAAGCCCGCATTCTTTTTTCAGCCAATGGGAGTTTGCATCTATGTTTAAATCAAAATGATGGGTTATTAACCCACTCTACAAAACTACACATTCAATGGTTGTCTAGTATTCACAGGCTGATAATGTCCATTACTTTCCACTGGTACAGGTTTGACCATCTCTTTCCCTGTAATTAATCTTGCGCCACGATTGCGGGTAAAATAATTCCAAACCCATTGAATCATGACTACTAATTTGTTATCAAATTCAATCAGGAAGTAGATGTGAATAAATAACCAGAAAAACCAAGCTAGGAAACCTTTAAGTTTTATAAACCCTAAGTCCACAACGGCGGCGTGTTGCCCAATCATTGCTAAACTGCCTCTATCCACATAGTTAAATTGGGGTAGGTTTTCACCTTTGATGCGTTTTTGTACGAGCTTGGCTACATATTCCCCTTCTTGCATGGCTACTGGCGCAACTCCAGGTAGGGGTTTTCCGTTTTGATGGGCAAAATTCGCTAAGTCCCCCACTACAAAAATATTAGAGTGTCCTTTAATACTGAGGTCTGGTTCAACTATCACACGACCAGCGCGATCGCATTCTGCCCCAGTCTTGTCCATTAACACTTTACCCATTGCGGAAGCTTTGACACCAGCCGCCCACAATACGGTTTTGGAAGCAATAGTTTTTACTTCGTCACCTTGCTTAATTGTAACAATATCATTTTCAATATTAGTTACCAGGGTTTTGGTTTGCACATCTACACCCAAAGCTTCTAAAGATGCTTGCGCTTCTTGGGATAATTCCGGTGCGAAGGGAGGGAGAACTCTGTCTAAACCTTCTAGCAATAAAACTTTAGTTTCTGAGGTGTCAATGTTGCGGAAGTCTTCTTTGAGGGTTTGGGTGGCTAATTCGGCGATCGCCCCCGCTAATTCTACCCCAGTTGGACCACCACCCACAATTACAAAAGTTAACAAAGCCCGACGTTTAGCAGGATCGCTTTCTTTTTCCGCTGCTTCAAACGCCATAAAAATCCGCCGACGCATTTCAATGGCATCTTCTACGGTTTTTAAACCCGGTGCAAACTCTTCCCAGTTATCCTTGCCAAAATAAGAGTGCTTCGCACCTGTAGCGACAATCAAAGTATCATAGGGTACGGTTTCACCACCCACTATCACCTTTTGTTCTATGGTGTCAATATCATTCACCTCACCCAGCAAAACAGTGGTATTTTTGCTCTTGCTGAGAACAGAACGCAAGGGAGAAGAAATATCTGCTGGAGACAAAGCACCAGTAGCTACTTGGTACAACAGAGGTTGAAACAGGTGAAAATTCCGTTTATCTATCAGCGTCACGTTGACATTAGCTTTAGCTAGTGCTTTAGCCGCATATAGTCCACCAAAGCCACCACCAACGATAACTACCTGATGAGGTGGTTTTCTATCATGTAAATCAACCATAAGAATTGTTTCCTTGTATTACTGATGCTGTAACTATTCTTAACATTTTTGTATCAAAGTTGTCACAAATTTTTCTGTCTATTTGGAACTTCTGACAAAAAAGGGAAAGTAGTGGAGGTGACTGGGGACTGGGGACTGGGGACTGGGGACTGGGGACTGGGGACTGGGTAAGATTATTTTCCCAATCACCAATCACCAATCACCAGTCACCAATCTGCGGTACAATCATAAATCTGCCAATTTCTTAACAACCTTTGTGAACAGGAGATGCTTCTATGGCGCGTATGTATTATGATGAAGATGCTAATTTAGACCTTTTAGCGGGAAAAACCGTTGCTATTATTGGTTACGGTTCTCAAGGTCACGCCCACGCGCTAAATTTAAAAGATAGTGGTGTAAATGTAATTGTAGGTCTATATCCTGGCAGTAAGTCAATTGCAAAAGCTGAAGCGGCTGGTTTAACAGTAAAAAACGTTGCTGATGCTGCTAAAGCTGCTGACTTGATCATGATTTTATTACCTGATGAAGTTCAGAAAACTATTTACACAAATGAAATAGCACCTAATTTAGAAGCAGGAAATATCTTAGCGTTTGCACACGGTTTTAATATCCACTTTGGGCAAGTTGTACCCCCTGCGGATGTTGATGTAATCATGGTTGCACCTAAAGGACCTGGCCATTTAGTACGTCGTACTTATGAGCAAGGACAAGGAGTACCAGCGTTATTTGCAGTATATCAAGATGCTACAGGTAAAGCACGCGATCGCGCAATGGCTTATGCTAAAGGTATTGGTGGTACACGCGCAGGTGTTTTAGAAACCACATTCCGCGAAGAAACCGAAACCGACTTATTTGGTGAACAAGCTGTATTGTGTGGTGGTTTAAGTGCTTTAATTAAAGCCGGTTTTGAAACCTTAATTGAAGCAGGTTATCAACCAGAATTAGCATATTTTGAATGTCTGCATGAAGTTAAACTCATCGTTGACTTAGTAGTTGAAGGTGGTTTGGCAACCATGCGCGATAGTATTTCTAATACTGCGGAATATGGTGACTATACCCGTGGTCCCCGCGTTGTTACTGCTCAAACCAAAGCAGAAATGAAGAAGATTTTAAGTGAAATTCAATCTGGACAATTTGCGCGGGAATTTGTATTAGAAAACCAAGCAGGTAAACCCGGTTTCACCGCTATGCGTCGTCAAGAAGCTGAACATCCTATTGAGGAAGTTGGTAAAGATTTACGCGCTATGTTTAGCTGGTTGAAGAAAGCTTAATTCTTGGTAATTGGTAATTGGTAATTGATGATTGGTAATTTGTAATTACTTCCGTTTTAATCATTACCTTTTACCAAATTAATACCAGGGGCGATACAAATATAAAGTCAACTTCCTTGTTTAGCAGCACGACGAGCTAGAGACATCACAGATGGTCTTCCTGCTGCTGTTAATGAAAACCCTAATCCCAATCGGAAAATTTCGGGCATATAATAATCGTCTTTTTCCCGAATAACTACACCGTTTTCCTCCAGTATTTTCATCTCTTCCACTTCTAATCTTAATTGCTGCCGTGTGAAAGGAATTTTTCGTTCCTCTTCAAAGAGATCACGTAATTTAGTGAAAACTTGTTTCAAAGCTGTATTTTCTTGCTCAATTTCTGTGATTTTCTCCTTGCTGCATTCTGGTAAAGCACCTCTAATTCCTTTGGGAATAAGAATACGGTTTAGCCAGCGATCATCATGATTATCTACAGATGCTTCTGCTGATAGATAAAGAAGACGCATTAAATCTCGTGATTGAATTTGTCCCCTGTAGTCCGAAAGTGCTGCGATGACAAATCTAGCTGAAGCCGCTTCTTTTGATGTATCCACACCAAGTTTTTTACCCCATAGAGGAACTAAAATCTGTGTCAGATCCTCTTCTTTCATATCGTGAAGTTTTTCTATAATAGTATCAAGCGAAATACCTGACCGCATAGTTACCCAAGCAACGAGTCTTAAAGCTTCTTCTTTATTCCACTTGAGAGCATAAGGCTCGTAGCGTGCCATCATCTGGGCTGCGTTTTGCCGCACTGCTGCCAATACAATATCACGCCTAACAAAAATCAAAATACCCAGAGGACGACCAGGTTGCTGTCCAAGCCATTCTGGAACTCCCTGAAGTAAGGCTCTTAATGCTATCTGTTGAGTTTGATGATCCGCAAATTCTTGAAATTGATCTTCTAACCCATCAATAACTACAAGCAATCGCTTTTGTATTTTAAGTAGATGTTCTGTTAATGCTCTCCCAGCCCCTTGTTGTTCAGGCTGAAATCCCACACCCCAAGCAATTATATCTAACCAATATTCCCGCCACTCACTTTCAAGATTGAGAATATTAAGTTGACTTTCAATATTATCTCTAATTCTTTGGATAGATATTGGACTGGTGAACCCTAATGCTCTTGCTGTTGTCGCTTGCATATCTTCTACTAATTTAACAGCACCGGATTCTAGATTTTTAGATGCCAAAACTGGACAAATTAAAGCATCTGTTTGGATTGGATATCCTAGAGCTTTTTCTACAAATCTTTGCCAGGTTTCTTGACGGATTATTTGTAGAAAAGTATAAGTTTTTCCTGAGCCTTTTGCACCAATTACTACCGTAATTGGAACTTGATTTCTGTGATCTGAAGCCAAGTAACGTAAAGGAATAGTCGTTAAAAAATCGTCACCTTCTGCTGTTTCTGCATAAATCAGTTTTTTCGTAATATCTCTAAGTTTTTCTCTTTGAGTTTTTAAAGTTGGAGTGTTATCGTCACTTGATGTAATATGTTCTTGACTAACTTGAGCTTGACTTTTCTGTATTGGTAATGCGTTTAGTAATGGACGTAAATCATCTACAATTCCAGAACGATGCAGACGAGTATTTACTTCTTCCCATGTTCTAGGTAAAACCAGTAAACTCTCAGAAAACTGAGTTGTTAGCTTTAAATGTCTGAGGACTTGTTCCAGAAAAGATATAGATGAATCAAGGATATTTTCTTCTGTATTTTGTATATTTCTGTCTGAAGGTGGTTCAGAAGTATCAATGATCAGATTATCAAGAATCTCATTTTCATCTTTTAATAATTCTGATTCCTTTAACTCATCAGGAACTTGACTGATAATTATTGTTGGTAATGGATCTGTATCTCTTTGAGAAGGTGCTTTTTCTCTTACAAGTTCTAGAAGTTGCTTTGTACCTGCAATTGATTGTCCACTCAAAGTAGTCACAAAAACACGGTAAACTCTTGGATCTAAAATTAGACCTGTAGACAACTCAGATAGTCCTGCACGTAAATCAACTAAAACCACATCTACCTTTAAAGCCTTACCTAAGTCTGCCAGTATTTGCGTTAGTATATATGGATTTTTTGCACCTTGAATAAGATGCTCTGGTTTAATTTCTAATGAAGTATATCTTTTGGTAGAACGGAATGCTGGCAAGAAATAAATATTATCAATCAAAGCATTCTGAACTCGATCAGCAACTAATTGGATTGAATCAGTTGCTTTGGGATCAGGATCACCATGAACCAAAGCTATCAAGTCAGCAAAAGATACAGGTGGAGAAGGTAATCTTTGTTCTAAAAGCCAGCTTATACCAGGTGCTTCCAAATCACCATCTACCAAGAGTACACGATAGTTTGCATCTATTAAAGATTGTGCAAAAGCAATAGTATTGGTTGTTCGTCCTACACCGCCTTTACAAGAATGAAAAGCTACTATTGGTGGAAAATCTTTATCAAAACTTGGTGGTAGTTCACTATTGTAATCTTGACGATTTGGAACAATTATTCCTGGTCTAGCTAAACTTGGTGTTAGTCTGGGAACACGATAATCTTCGTTTGTTTCCTCAAAAATTACTGGTAAAATTTGTTGTTTATCAGGTAAACTTTCTAAAATGATTATTCCGTCTACTCTATTATCCTCTTCATCAATTCGGAATCGAGTATCATATACATTTTTTAGCCAGCTTTTTGCTTCTGCTTGAGTACCAGGGCGAATTTCAACTCTTAAACTATCCCAATAAGCTTGCACCGAAACTAACCAATTTGGTAAATCAATTTTCTCTTGAATGCGAAGTAAAACTTCTTCAACATCAAGCCAAGTATAAAGGCGAATATCTAACCAAGCGTAAATAAGGGTATCGGAAGAAATCATAAATATTTTATCCTCTCTATAAAAGTATAAATTTTTCTAATTGTTGAACTAATATTTTTTCATCTTCTTCGATTCATATTTTCCTCAATCCAAGTGCAAACATCCTCTAACCATTTAACTACTTTTATTTCATCTTCAGGTTTCATCTCAATACCGTATCGCCAAACTTGGTGAGATTGTTTCAGATCATGAATAGAGGCATCTTTAACAAGATGAAACCGAGGAATTCCATGAAAATCAGGATGCCCACCAATTATTTTAGCTGGTAATCTCAGTTCCTTAACCCATCTGCCTAAGTTATGTCCATCTTTGGTGAGCATCGTTTGATCCTGAATTTCATCAGTTCCCTTCAACTCTGCTCTTCTAAGCCAGATCCTTTTTAGTCCGCATTCTACAGCATAAACTCTCAGCAAGTGGGAGGAAATACTTGGATTCTTTTGAGCTTTAATTATACCTATGTGAATATAAAAAGCTGTTTTTAATTCATGAATACTGGCAGGAATAATGCTACCATTTGATCGGCCTTTTTGATTTTTAAGTAGTACAATCTCGTTTTTTATCTTGTAGATGTACGTTTCAGCAGATACATTATTTTGCTTAATTCGCAATTCAATTTCGTCAAGTAACTCCTCAATTGCTTTTAGTTGTGACTGGTCTAGATTTAGTGCAGAGAGTTCAGGCATAATTCCGTTATTTTTCGCAATTAATTAAGCAGTGGAATAACAGGATTATAGCAGTATAGATACAAAAATTTTTATCTTAACAGTATCAATTAGGTAAAGCATTTAGGAATCAAATACTCCTTCCATTTTTTCATCTAGGTTATCAAAAACACTGTTATCATCAATGATAATCGGATCATCAGCACAAATTCCATATAGCGATGCTAAAGATGATTTTTCGGTTTTCTGTATAGGTTGATAAACAATTATTACTTCTACATCTGTATCTTGAATTTCAGGTAAAGATATATGTAGCATTCCATCATGACCAACATAAGATTTTATTGTCATACTTTGCATGGTCAATTTTTCTCCCTAAATTTTGATAATCCTCATTTGATTATACACAATTTTAGGAATCATGGTCTAAAAATCAAATTATAAAAAATTTAAAAGACAATTATTTTTTTGAGTTTTTCTATGTTTAAATAATTGAGGTAATAATTAGCAGTTATCGAAATATGCACCAAAAATCAGCCGCATTAAAGTTTGTGATTTTACTTGGTTTTGTAAGTCTTTGTGCTGATGCAACCTATGAAGGAGCGCGGAGTATTACAGGAGCTTATTTAGAAGTTCTAGGCGCGAATGGAACTATAGTTGGTTTAGTTGCAGGTTTCGGGGAATTAATAGGTTATGGTTTCCGTTTAGTGATTGGTTATCTTAGTGATAAAACAGGTAAATATTGGGGAATTACAACTTTAGGTTTCATTTTAAATACCGCCGTTGTCCCATTTTTAGCCCTAGCTGGAAGATGGGAAGTAGCTGCCGGTTTAATGATGGCTGAACGCACAGGTAAAGCAGTTCGTACGCCTCCAAGAGATGCCTTACTTTCGCATGGTGTAAGTCAAATTGGTAGCGGTTTTGGCTTTGGTTTGCATGAAGCAATGGATCAAACTGGAGCAGTTTTAGGACCCTTAGCTGTAGCCGCAATGGTTTATTTTTTGGGAGAATATCGCCAAGGTTTTAAAGTTTTAGTTATCCCGGCAATTTTAGGATTAATTGTATTATTAATACTCCAGAAATTATATCCTACCCCCAGTGATTTTGAAGAAGAAAAAATACTTGATCAAGGTGATAAATTACCGCGAATATTTTGGATTTACTTGGGTGCTGTAGCCGTTATTGCGGCTGGTTATGCAGATTTTCCTTTGATTGCTTTTCATTTCCAAAAAGGAGAAATAGCCACTGGGCAAACCATTCCTTTATTTTATGCTTGGGCAATGGGAGTTGATGCTGTAGCTGCTCTGATATTTGGATATTTGTTTGATCGTATCGGGATTTCTATGCTGATTGTTGCAGCTTTATTTTCCTCCCTATTTGCACCTTTAGTATTTTTTGGAGATATGCGGTTTGCCCTTTTAGGAATGGCATTTTGGGGTATTGGAATGGGAGCGCAAGAATCAATTCTCAAAGCAGCAATAGCAAAAATTGTCCCTAAAAATAAACGCGCAACAGCTTACGGAATTTTTAGTACAGGCTATGGTTTAGCTTGGTTTTTAGGTAGTGCTTTCATGGGAATTTTGTATGATCACTCTATTACTTTCTTAGTGGTTTTTTCTTCCCTAACTCAACTTTTAGCAATTCCTTTCTTTACCTGGGTACAATTAAAAGCTAACAATTTTTCTGCTCCTTCTCCAGAAGTTCAGGTAGGTGAATAAATAAAGCTGAATTTCTTTCTTGTTTTCTTTTTCTTGTTCCCAGTCTCAGACTGGGAATACAATTTAAGAGTCTCTGACTCTAGTTAAATAAACAAGGTAGAACCTTGTTAAATTCATTCCCATACAGAGTATGGGTACGAGAAAAAATGGGAGCATACTTATTATTTACTCAGTCTCTCTCCTGATACTAGCTGATTACTGATTACTGATAGCTGAATGCTAACAATTAACTCAACCGTTTTCTTAACCACAAAGCTAACAAAGGTAAAGCTAAACGATAACCTTGTTCAGCACTGTAAATTAAACCTTTGTGTTGTAACCCAGTTAAAGCACCTTGCAAACTTCCACCTCTAGAAAGTCCATGTTTTTGGATATATTCTTTACTCTGTGGTTTATCTGTCGGATCAACTGCTAAACATTCTAAAAGATGTATTTGACTTGCAGGTAATAACATCAATAAAGATTCATAAGTTATAGATAAATCTTTGAGCATTCCTTCAATTACTTGCTGTACTTTTTGCTCAGTAATTAAACCTTGATCATGTTCTAAACTTGATAACCTGCGAATTAATACCATCGCATCACCAATGTTTCCCTGCACCGCATCTAAAAATACTTGTAATCCTTGGGAATGGGGATCAAATTTGAGATTTTCTGTATGTAAAATCTCTCGCGCCCACAATGCTAAAACATCTTTAGATAAAGGTGCTAATTCCATTGTTTCTATAGAATAAATACTATCATCTTGATGATGGCTAGTTTCTGCAATTGTCGCCAATAAAACGTAACTTACATGAGGATGGTTTTTAACTTCTTGTCTAAATGTTGATTCCCACAAACCATTGCGATCCCAAGAACGAATATGGGGAAAACTTTGTAAAATCAATACTACTCTCTGGTTTAAATCATTAGCCATTATTTGTAATAATTCAATTAGGCTAGTAAATGCTTGCCAGAGTTGTTTTTGATTTAAAGAATGTAATAATTTAAGTTTACTTTCACTATTAAAAATAAAAAACTCACTCTCTTTTTTTTCCACCCAAGATTTAATTTTCTTTGCTTGCCAATTTTGACTAATTGCTTCTAGTAATAATTGCAAAAATCTTTCACCATCTGTAGCACGAATACAGTCTATTTCTAAGACTACCGCACCCACTTCCTGCGCTGCAACTTTAACTAAAGTTCTTCTACCGCTTCCAGGTACTCCTGTAATTAATAAATCTTCATCTTTTGCAAGTATGTCTATAATACGCTGAAATTCTTTAGAACGTCCAATTAATTGTAATGAAGTGGATAAATCAAAATTCACGGGTTTGTTTGCGGGTTGTATGTTTGGTGTTATTAAAGAAAACATAAATCATTAGGTGTTGTTATGATTATTATAATAATTATTTAGTGTTCTGCTGTAATTAGCACCTACTTTTAGTGCTATTAATAATGTAACACTTTCAGAAACAAAAATTTCCGATTTCAAACAGCAACTTTTCCCTCAATCCAATAATACACATTTATATATTATTAAATAGGTGATGTCTATGATAGAAGCGTTTGTACTGATAACAATACTATTCGGGTTTTTTGGAATTATTCTCAAGAAAAACCTGGTAATGAAGATAGTTTCAATGGATGTCATGAGTACGGGGGTGATTGCTTTTTATGTATTTATTGCCTCAAAAACGGGTTTATTTACTCCCATTATTTCCAACGTCAAAAAAGCTGGATATGCTGATCCTGTTCCCCAAGCAGTGATATTAACAGCGATAGTAATTGGGTTTTCAATTCAAGCTTTAATGTTAGTAGGTGTAATGAAATTAGCTAAAGACAATCCCACTTTAGAAAGTAGTGAAATCGAGAAAAATAATACACCGCAGATCATCAAATATGAACATAAAAATTAAATTAACTCAAATTAACTCAAATTAAATCTAAATTTAAAACCATGAATAACATAACCATGAATACGATCACAATTGCTTGGGTAGGTATCCCGTTTTTTCTGGGATTTATGATTTTTTTAGTTCCCCAACTTAACAGACATTTGACTTTTTTGGGAACATTAGTTACTGCTGCTTATGGTGTGCAGTTGTTGATAGAAAAGCCAGAAATTAAGCTCAATTTACTTGATAGTTTTGGTGTGACTTTAGAAGCAGATCAGTTAAGTGGTTATTTTATTTTAACTAATGCTTTAGTGACTGCTGCGGTAGCTTTATATTGTTGGCAAAGTGATAAAAATGCTTTTTTCTATGCCCAAACTTTGCTAGTGCATGGTAGTTTAAATGCTGCCTTTATCTGTGCAGATTTTATTAGCTTATATGTAGCTTTAGAAGTTAGTGGTATTGCAGCTTTTTTATTGGTAGCATATCCCCGGAGCGATCGCTCAATTTGGGTAGGTTTACGCTATCTATTTGTCAGCAATATCTCAATGTTATTTTATCTAGTTGGTGCTGTCTTAGTTTATCAAAATAATCTCTCTTTTAGTTTTGCAGGTTTAAAAAATGCCCCACCGGAAGCAGTAGCATTAATCTTTTTAGGAATGTTAGTCAAAGCTGGGATTTTTGTTTCTGGGTTATGGCTACCTTTAACCCATTCTGAATCAGAAACTCCTGTTTCTGCGCTGCTTTCAGGTGTAGTAGTTAAAGCTAGTGTTTTACCTTTATTAAGATGTGCTGCGGTTTCTCCAGAACTTAATAATATCGTCGTTATTTTGGGCGTGGGGACAGCTTTTATGGGTTTATCCTACGCCATCTTTGAAAAAGATACCAAGCGTCTGTTAGCATTTAGCACTATTTCCCAGTTAGGTTGGATACTGGCTGCACCAGCGGTAGGTGGTTTTTATGCCCTAACTCATGGACTGGCAAAATCATCTTTATTTTTGACTGCTGGTTCCTTACCCAGTCGCAATTTTAAAGAACTGGGAAATAAACCTATTAATACTAACATTTGGATTGTTTTAGTTATCGCTAGTTTATCAATTTCTGGTTTTCCTTTGTTGTCAGGTTTTGAAGCTAAGGTGTTAACCATGAAAAATTTAGCATCTTGGCAGTTTATAGCCATGAATATTGCCGCAGTTGGCACAGCAATAGCTTTTTCTAAATTCATCTTTTTATCCCATAATAAAGACGATGAACAAACAGCAAAACCCGGTTTTTGGTTAGCAGTCATATTCTTACTTACTGGTTTAGTTGTGGGCAATATTGCCTATCTGAAAGCTTATAACATTGCCGATATTATCAAAGCAATTATCAGCATTGCTATTGGTTGGTTAGCATATCATCTGATTTTCAAGAAATTAGCAATATATGTACCCCGTGTACTTGAAGAATTTGAACATTTAGTAGGTGTGATGAGTTTAACTATAATCTTCTTGTTTTGGATGGTCTTATCATGATTGGACATTTGATATTAAGATTAACCATTTGGTTTTTATTAACGGCTGATTTTAGTACAACTAACATTATTATTGGGGTAATTATTGCCCTAATTTTACCCAGAGGTTACACATCACGGGCAAAATTAACCGAATGGGTAAAGGTTTTAGGGGAAGTAGTGGTAGCGGTTCTTGTGGCTTTTAAAGAAGCGTTTGAAATTATCATTAATCCCCATCATCATGAGGAAATTATCAGGGAAAAAGTGAAACATAAACATTCTTCATTATTGGTGTTTATGGATATATTTTTGATTACTTTTACCCCGAAAACTATTGTTTTAAACCATGATGAAGAGGGATTTTACGAAGTTCATCATATTAAACCAGGAAGGAAATAATTATGAATTTAGAAATAGTCTTGTTAGGGATGATAGCAGCTTTATTAATTCCTATTTATGAAGCGTGGAAAACAGAGAATACTTGGCAGTTAATGTTGGCTTTGGGGAGTATTTCTAGTAAAGTATCTATCATGATTTTAGTGATTTCTGTGGCAAGAGATGATTGGATGATCGGGGTAGTAGGAGCGATTATGTTGAGTGTGGGAAATGCTGGATTTATGTTATTAGCACAGATTTTAAGAAGGTTAAATGAAGCATGAATAGTAATTAGTTATCAGCTTTCAGTAATCAGATTTCACGAGTTTTAATAAAAGAGGAAAATGAGGAAAGTTAAATGCAAAATTTTGTGAGTATTATCAGTTATACCTGTATAGGTATAGGGTTATTTTTCTGGTTTTGGGGTACTTCTCATTTAGTTAGCAATAAATCAGTATTATTCAAATTACATGGACTTTCTGTGGCTGATACTTTGGGTTCAATGCTGATGATTGTGGGAATTTTAATGAAAATACCTAGTAAATGGCCATTGTTAGTTTTAGGTATTATTTCCTTGGCGATTTGGAATACAATGTTGGGTTATGTAATCGCCTATTGTTCAACTCATGATACAACTATAGAGGCAGAAAATGAATGATTCTTATTTATATATAATTATTGCTTTGTTACCTTTAACTGCGGGTTTATTGATAACTCAAGTTAACCCTTATCATGCGTTAATTTTGCGTGGTGTTTTAGGTGCGATCGCTGCGTTAGTAGATGCGGTTTTAGGTGCAGCAGATGTAGCTTTAACAGAAGCATTAATGGGAACAATGTTATCTGTTGCTTTATATGCGATCGCTGTACGTTCTTCTTTAGTTTTACGTTTGGGGGTCATTGAAAATGAATCAATCTCAGAAAATCTGATCAGTGATTTTCGTAGCATTTTTAATAAACATTATATGCGGTTGGAACTTGTACCTTACAACAGCTACCAATGTTTACAAACAGCATTACAGGAAAAGGAAGTCCATGCTACCTGTGCGCCAGTATTAGCGAGTGATGAATGTGAGCAAAATTATCAAACAGAAATCCGAGTAAAACGGATTTATCAAATTGTTGAAAGTGAACTGTCATCACCTAACACAGTTATCAATTATGTTGATTTTGCAGCATCTGAGGAGAAACATTAATGAAAATGAAATGGCTTTATATTTTAGCAGGAATAGCATTATTTATCAAAATGTTATTGATGCCTGATATCACATCTAATTTAGGGAATATTTCCCAAGTGATTTCAGATATGTCTATTACAGAAAAAGTAGTGAATGAAAGTGGTGTTGTGAATGCGGTATCAGGAATCATATTTAGAAATCGCCTTTATGATACAATTTTTGAAGTAATTGTCTTTACCATTGCCATTTTAGGATGCAATTATTTATTAGCCAATGAAAATCCATCTTGTACAATTTATCAATTTAAAGATCGATCATCAGTTATTTTAGCTCGGTTAGGGGCGACAATTGCAGCGTTAGTAGGAATAGAATTAGCAATTAGAGGACATTTGAGTCCTGGAGGTGGTTTTGCTGCGGGTGTAGCGGGTGGAACAGCAATAGGTTTAATTGCAATTACTTCATCCTATCAATGGATGCAGGATATCTATAAACGCTATCATGCAGCTATTTGGGAGAAGGTGTCAGTATTGGTTTTTATTGTTTTATCTGTGATCACTTTATCAGGATTAGAGTTACCACACGGGGAGTTAGGAACACTTTTTAGTGGGGGAATTTTGCCGATATTAAATATTATTGTGGCGGTGAAAGTGGCATTAGGTTCTTGGGCGGCGGTGTTGATTTTTATTCGTTATCGGGGTTTGTTGTAGTTGTTAAGTTAACCCGGATTTCTCACAAATGTACAAAGGAGCAAAGACGCGAAGAAGAGAAAGAAGAGAAAGAAGAATATCCCTGAATTGTGAACAATTTTTTGGCATAATTTAGGGTAAGATTACTGTTGATCATTCCCTAATTGTTGTAAAAATTGGGCAAATTCTTGTAAAGAGTCATTGCGTTGAATAGTTTGATGATTAATTTCAATATATTCTGCAATTGCAGGTGATTGTTTTTCATCATATTTCATACCCTTGAGGTTATTAGGTTTATTTTTTAAATTGGGGTTTTTCTTAGTTAGTATTACTTTTGATAATTCTTCTAAAAACTCTTTTGCACCTTTACCTCCTGATTCAGATTCTGCGATCAGATTTGTTTTACCAGGTTGTTGACGTTTAGCAAAATTTATCCAATCTGGATTATTTCTATTTTTAGGGTTGTCTGTAAAATAACAGCAAATACCCAAACAATCTACTAATAACCAAGCTTCTAACTCTTGCACGATCAAAATTAGTTTAGCTTTGCCTTGAGATGTTGTAACAATCTGCTGGATTTGATTAAATAAAGAATTATTTTCTTTGCGTCTTTGTGCTTGAGATTGAATCCCATCTGAATCTATTAAAAAAATGACTAAATCATCTTTTTTAAGGTAAATATCAACTGCTCTTTTGAAACCTCCTGGTTTTCTGGCAACTTGACTATATGTTGATTTACCAGCAAAATCAATTTCTAGCTCATAATTATAATAATCTACGATTTTTCTAGCAATACAGAATACTGCATCGCTATCATAATCAGATTCAGGAGTCCAAATACGAATTCTAGGCATATTCTTTAGTTAAAATTTCTTCTATTAAATGACTATGATAAATTGCACTACCTATGCCAAAATCATTCATCCAATCTGAAAGATCATCTCGGCTTTCAGCTAGTTTATCTAACAGACAGGCTTTAGTTCCTAAATCTCCTTTTTGACTTAAAAGAATCACTGATATTTCTGATGATATTTCCTCAGAAGAGAAACAATCTAGTAGTTGAGAACTATGGGTGGTAAATATTACTTGAGTTATGCAAGATAATCTCTTCATTATAGATGCAATGTCTTTGAGAATACCAGGATGAAAATTACTTTCTGGTTCTTCAATACTAATCAGCGTAGGCAGGTTTTTATCGAATTGATAAAGCAGTGTTAAATAAGCGATAAATCTTAAAGTTCCATCTGACATACTTGATAAAGGCATTTCTTTCCCATCATCTTCTAAAACTTTGACAGTAGGTTCTTTTTTTCCTATAATCTTTAGTTCTATATTTAGACATCTTTTCAATTCTTGACTAATTTCTTTCAGTTTTTCTTCTTCATTTTTAGCCCAGTAATTTAAAAATGCTTGAATTTCAGTGGCTTCATTATCAAGATCAGGTATACTGTGGTCAACTTCTGAAGTTTTCACTAATTTCACTTGTTCGAGAAAAAGGGCATATTTTCTAATGTCATTAGGCTTTATATCATAAAATTTCCATTCTTTGATATAGCTGGCTAATTTTTTAGTAAAAGGTTTATTACCGAAATTACCAGCCGAACGTAATGCTAAACTTTCTAGACTTTCAGGATCAGATTTATAAGTTTGTATATTTTTGCCATCTTCATCTCTAACTTCACCTTCACCATGAATTATTTTAATAACTTCAATACCATTAATTAACAATATTTCGTTAGTAATATAAACGCTTTTTTTATTTAATGTTACGGATACGCTATATTCTGCTTGTTGATCATTTTCAGCCACAATAATTGTCGCAGAAATATTTTTGTTTCCAAATCTAAGTAACCTCTGCATTGTCTCTCTAGATAAACTATCTGATATCAGCAGATTTTTCAGAAAATTTAGTGCTTCTAAAGAATTAGATTTGCCACTAGAGTTAGAACCTACAATTATTGTCAAGTCTCTAAAACTCAGTTCTACATCTCCCAAGCTTTTAAAGTTTTGAATTTTTGCCGATACGAGTTTAAGAGTCATAAATATCTCCTGTATGATGTAAACAATTAAAAATCACGGACTACAAAATAGTCTTGCAATTTCGCCACCATTTCCGCCCGCGCAGAAACACCCAATTTTTTAAACATTCTTTTTAATGCTTGTTTCACAGTATTTTGGGTAATCCAAAGTTTAGCCGCAATTTCTCCATTTGTTAAACCTTGGGCGACTAAAGCCGCAATTTCTAATTCCCTAGCTGTGAGGGGACATTCAACAGCAGGTTTAGCGGTTTTCAACTTAGCCCTAATAGTAGCAATTTTAGCTGATAAATGAATACATAAAGCACTTAAATCAGCCAAGTCATTATTATTAAAAGGAGGACTACCGGGGTCACGGGCAAAATTGATAGTTCCCACTAAGCGACCATCACAAACTATCGGTCCAGTCATCACGTGTTCATGACGGGTGCAAAAATTTTTCCAATCTTCTGGTGATAAAATTAATTGTTCATGGGTGGGTGCATGACGTTCTAAAACATAACTACCCACTGGGTTAGCTTCCAAGCAAACCGCAGGAATTTCTGGAATTTCTATTGATGTTAATAACTCGTTATCGAGAAAAGAAATACCCCAATGTTGCACGCCAAAATGCACGCCGATGGTATTCATCAGAGCTTGTTGTAATTCTTGCTCATTTTCAACATGGGCGATCGCTTCAAAAATGGCGTGGAGTGTTTTAGTCATAAGAGTACCCAGTTGGGGACTATGCGAACTGCAATAATTACCCCTATCCTAATATCATCAACGATAAAAAGCTATTATTCAATCGTAGCCAGAGGACAAGCATCATGACAGTTACTCAAATCTCTGCCCAAGAACTTTTCCGGGCTGCTTATGAAAACCGTTATACTTGGGATCAAAACTTCCCCGGTTACACCGCAGATATCACTTATAAATATGATGGTCAGGAGTTCACTGGCAAAATTCGTATTGACGGAAATCTCAAATGGGAAGTTACAGAAGTAGAAAACGAAGCAGCAAAAAAAGCAATTGATAGCCAAACTTGGGAAATTGCTGTTCACCGTGTGCGTCGCACTTTTGAACAAACCCACGGCGAAAATACTTTTATTTATGGCGAAACTGATGAAACCGGCGCTGTGGAAATTTTTGTAGGCGGAAAATCAGCCGGTGATAAATATAAAGTTCGCAATGATGTAGTTACCCTTGTTCATCGTCATATTCATGGAGTTGTTGTGACTATTAACACTTTCAGCGTTCACGAAACCGGGGCAGGATATCTATCTCACACATACAATTCTGTATATCATGACCCCAAAACTGGAGTTCAAAAAGGTGGTCGGAGCGAGTTCACAGACGAATATGAAAAAGTAGGCAATTACTACGTTCTTTCTCGTCGGGAAATTCGCACTGAAACCGAAGGAAATATCTCAATTCAAGAGTTTATTTTCGGTAATCTTGAATTGTTAGGTTAGGGTTTTTTGAATATTTAGATAAATCACAATTTATCTGATTCATCTCGTTCCCAGTCTCAGACTGGGAATGCTATTATATAGGTTCTACCTATATAAATAGAAGACAGAGTCTTCTTTAATTCATTCCTATACAGAGTATAGAAACAAGTAAACGCAGATAAAGAAGGATAAAGAAGGATAAAGAAGGATAAATTTAAAATCAATTAATCAACTTGTGAATATTATCCTCCCAATTTGCACCATCAAAAGGAACAATTTCAAAATTACCCATCACATCCCCATCTAAACATCGCACATTCACATCAATACAGTCAGGGTGACTACGGGGAATATAAAAAGAATGAATCCCACAAACGTTACAAAATTTATGTTTAGCAACACCCGTATTAAATTGATAAGTTGTTAAAACATCCTCACCTTGGAACAAAGTAAACTTATCTTTCTTCACAATTAAATGTAAAAATCCCTTTTTGCGACAAATTGAACAATTACAATCATCAACTTTGTGTTGATCAACCACTACCTGAAATTGATAAGTTGTTAAAACATCCTCACCTTGGAACAAAGTAAACTTATCTTTCTTCACAATTAAATGTAAAAATCCCTTTTTGCGACAAATTGAACAATTACAATCATCAACTTTGTGTTGATCA
>NZ_BJCE01000051.1:0-27092 GCF_005402885.1 Sphaerospermopsis reniformis | reverse complement strand
GTAGATGTCTAGATTGCATTGTGCTGTCGAGGGTTTAGTAATTTCTCTCATTCTCTCATACCCATTACTAGACGACCCTTATTTATCAATGCACTATTTTGTTATTCTGTCAATGCGTAAGTCCTAAACTTTTACTATTCGTTGCCGTTGTTTTTATTTTAAGCAATATTGAATCAATTACAGAAGTTGGGTATCTTATCACCTCACCTTGAATCCTTACTTTATTTTTTATCCTGGATTTATCTTCATTTTAGGGGGTGATTGAGAGAAAGCGATCTGACGACGTTCATCAATCGTATTTTTATTAGTTTATGGGACACCAACAATTCCTAATCCTGCCATTTGACGAATATGATCATCAAAAGCGAATACCTTAAATATTTGTAAGCGATGACCCATAACTAAAATAGAACAATCTGTGTAACTCCATTTTTTGTCATTGTACTTACAGAAAGCTTCCCATATTGCCATTATAGCCTGTTTTTGAATTATAACAACTAGACGCAAACGCGATCGCTTGAATCAGTTACCGAAAGGCTAACAACTGTTTACTGATTCAGGTGATTCGCCAGAAGTCCAGAAAACAAGTTTCGTGAAGAAACCAGTTTTCTAGATATTGTCACAGAAGGAAATTTTGGCACGGTTACTTTCATTCTGTTTTGCGTAAGTCCTCACCTATACTAAACCCACCAGAATAGCGATCGCTCCCAGTAAGGAATGACTAATAATAATACTATATAAATTACGAAACTTTGCGTAGTTCCAGCCCCAAATTATACCTATAATTAATGTAAATACCAGCGTCGGTATATCTTTATAAATCAGATGTACAAAACTGTAAAGTAAGCTAGAGAGTATAATTTGTACCCAAGTTGCAAATTTTGCTCTCTTAAAAATAGCAAATAAAAACCCCCGATATAAAAACTCTTGGATGGGAGAAGATACACCCACAAAGAAAAGGTAAAATAGCCATTGATATGCTGAGTTATCTAACCGTGATCCATGAGTTAAATAATAAATAAACATTAACCCAGTAAAGATTAATGTTGGTAAAGCGATCGCTGTCAAAGATTTTTTTAAGTTATTATTTGTAAATCCTAATTCTACAGGAGAAAATCGGTATAAATAGGCGATCGCTACTACGACTATAGCTGCCAAAATTAGCACATAAAACCGCCAGGAAAAGGGAATTACTTCTAAAAATACAAGTAAAATTGGTAGAATGTATATCAAAAATACAATCAGAATTACTTTTTGTCGTTCTTGAACAAGTTGCTTATTTTTAGGTAAATGAACCATATTTTTTTATCTCACGCAAAGACGCAAAGGGGAATTAAGGGATATTATGGGGATCTGATATTTAATCATCACTTACTCGCAAATCAATCCAACGAACAAGTAAGAAAAATAAAGGAGCAAAAAACACGATACTGGCAAACCAAGGAGTTAAAGGATTGGTGCTATTCATTCCAAACAAGTGATCAATCATAGAAACACCAAAAATACTACTTAACACAGTAAAACCTAAACTACCTAATAAGAATGACAATAAAATAGGCTGATATTTTTGGGTAGCACTTTTGTATATACTGCTAATAGTAGTGAAAAATAAAATGGCAATAATCGCATAAGTAATCACATTAATTCCAGCTAGAGTACCTCGGAAATCAGAGGAAAATAAGAGACTTTTGGTATGTTCTATACTATAGCTTTGAAAAGGCAACCATAGGAGAATACCTAACTCACAAATAATCAGATAAGTGAGGTATTTATTTTTATTAAAGATGGAATCTGGAGCAAAAAGAATATTTGACACCAGTGCTACAAGTTGAACACCACAAGCAACAATACTGAGAAAATTGAGAATGTAAAACGATCTACTTAGGGAAAAATATTGATGATTTTGTTGCCAAACTTGATAGGATGTGGCAATTCTTAAAAGTCCTTGAAATCCTTTTTTATTATTACTTTTTTTTAGTCGTTTAATGGCTGATTCTAATGCGGATTTTTTGATAATTAAATTGCCTTGTTTGTCAAAAGCTTGATTAATATTAAAAAGGTTTTGGGGAATACTTTTGATCTGTGATTCTGAAGTTTCCCAATCTAAATACAGTGTTTTTAGTTTCTCAGATTTAATTGTTGTCATCGCTTGGGAATTAAATTCTAAAAACATCATGCGATCGCCATTAATCTCGAAAAACAACGCCCCCAAAGTAATAAAAATTGTCACCAATGTTAAAATTAAAAAAGAGCGAGTTTGTACCCGAATCATACAATGCACTCTATAAGCTGCAAATAAAGACATCCAAAGAAACAGGGAAGGATAAATGATAATATGGGGGTAAAGTTGAGCGTAAAGTGTTAAAGTTTCCCGTCCATTAAACTCGGTGAATATGCCCACAGGTAGACAAATTAGCATAGCGATCGCTATCAATCCTAAAACCATTTCCCATTGCCAAGATAACCTTCTTTCAGAAAATAAACGATTCCAAGTTACTTCTTTAGCTAAGGGGTTAGCAACAATTACAGGTAGCCAACTTTTACCAGGTTCAAATTTTTTTTGTAACTGTTGACGGGCATAATTCATTGCCGCAAATAAAGAGCGATCTTGTACAAATGCCTCTAAAAAATACCTTAATAATTCTCTAGCTACGGCAGATTCAACTCTTTCGCGCATGACAATACAATAAGGCAAAGATAGCTCAGTTAATTGATTTGCTAATCCCAAACCATCACAAGAATTAAAAATAGCTATTTGTAATTTTTTCTGAATTGCACCTGTTAACAAATCTCTTAACTCGGCAATTTCAATAATGCCTTCTTCCCCATCGGCGGGATTAATTTGAATCCGTCCAATACGTCCATTGCGATCGCTTTCACTATGGCCAGCAAAAAAGAAAATATGCCAACCTTGACTATCTTGTAATTTTTCTTCTAACTGTTTGCGTGTAGGTTGTCTGAGGATATGAGGATCGCCACCATGTCGCCGCAAACTTTTAATAAAACTGATTTCTTCTGCAAAATTAAGTTTTTCATCACCAAATACTACCAATATCCGAGCAGTTGCTTTTAATTGTGCTGTTTGTTTTTGTGTCAACCGTTTAAAATTAGTCGCACTAATGGCAACTTCTACCCCATTGCTAGTATACCCTGCTAAAGTGTCCCATTCTTGCCAAGGAAGTCCCCGTAATTGTCTATCTTCTGTTTGAACAATAATTTGAACTTCATCTTTTTGACTTATTTTCTCCCTAAATTGTTCCAAAACCAAACTTACACGAGGATCTGGTTGTCCATTTTCATCAACCCAACCATCCCTACCTAACCATTGGTTTAATTCTGCTTTCAAAGAATTAGCTAATTCTGTGAGATTAATTACCCCAAAAGTGCGATTTTCCTGGTTTTTAACAACTTTGCGATCGCCTTGTAAACCAATATAATCTTGCCAATCTTTAAACTTATTTGATAAAGATTTTGGTAGAGGAGAAAGAAAAGAAACCAGTTCTTCTATTTGTCCATATTGATCATAAATAGCAAGAGTGACAGGTAAAACTTCAGAATTATTGATTTGCACCCTACCACCAATTTTAAAGGAGATTTTCCAAGTCATAAACACTCCTTTTTAAGCAATGAAATATTCTCTAATAAAACTTTCTCCTATCCGCAACTCTACCCAAAATTTCTCACTTGGAGATAATTCTAGGGGTATTTTTATCAAATCTCCAGCTTCATCTACTGTTTCTGTATGTGTATGTGATTCATCTGGTACACTCACTTGCATACCTATAGGTAAAAAAGTATTTTCACTTTGAATAGTGACTATAACATTAACTAATTCCTCACTGGGTTGGGAAATGGAAAGCTGCATTTTAAATATTTGTCCTGCTAGGGAGATATTTTTATTGCAGATAGCATTTCTCAGATTCCGCGTTGCAGGTTGCCAATCTCCCTCATAAATATTATTCAACCAATTTCTTAAATAAGTAATTTTTTTTTCTGTAAATTCTAGGGATATCTCATCAATTTCTGCTGTTTCTACTGGTAAAGATGTTTCTTTCTCAGATAAATAATCAATCAGAGCATCCATAGATTGTAAATCTGTTATTTCTAATTCTTCATGTTTAGTATCAAAAGCAGGTAAAAAACCCAGCAATACGGCTTCTTTTTCTGACTCAGTAATTTCTATAAATAAATAGCCGATATTATGCCTAACAATATTACTAACAATATCAGATGGTAAAATTATTTTTTCTTGTTCTTTAGCGATAACACAACATTCTAAATTACCTAATCCTAATAATTCTAATTCGTTAGCTTCACTCCATAAACGATGAATTGCATTCCATCTTTCTGTCCGATTCAGATTAGTCTGAAAACCAAGTATCCGAAAATAAGCATCAGCAACAAATACAGCCAAGGTATGCAAATACATTCTTTGTTGTATATTTGGTGCAAAATATTGTGCTGCATAAGCTCTAGCTTGTTGGCGAAAGGATGCAGTAATGGGAAAGGGAATGGCTAGATCCTGTAATACATTTAATTTATCTAATTTATCTAATTTATCTAGGTTATCTGTCATTGTTTTCTTCTCCAAATAATTTTTGATTTTCTGCTAACCATTTTTGCAGTAATGGTTCACATTTTCTATTCCAATGGGATTTAAGAGAACCCTGTGGTGATCCAACTGTATCAGCTATTTCCTGCCATTCTTTACCCATGATCAGTTTTAACTCAGCAAATAATTGACAGTTAGCTTTTGGGTTATCTCTGATGTGACAATCTTTGAGAACATTATCAGGATCTTCTATAATCCATTGCTTAAATGATTCCCAAATTGGAGTGAGTAAAGTGGCATCTATGGGAGAAACTCTTTGCTCTAATGGATCAATAGAAATCTCACCATTTTCTAAGACAGACTGTATCCGATCTTGATAACCCTTGACTGTTCTTATTTCATCTCTGTACTTATTTATTAGACACCTGTTAAACCAGTGTAGAAATAATCCCCGATCTGGATCATACTTCTCACATAATGTTTTACTAGATAAATCAACCAGAGTTTTTTGTAATGCTTCTTCATAAATATCCTCGTTGTTGTCATTCCCTGCTGATGGCCTCCAAATACGTCCTGATTTGAGAAGCGATCGCAGTAAACCGTTAATTGCTTGACGGTGCTGGCGGGTGTTTTTGGGATACTTGCAAGCTTCTTTGACGAGGATTTGCAAGTGGAGGTTTAGATCATCCATATACTTATGACATTTTAGTAAGAGCATCATTAAGTATAGAATAATCTCTACTATTATTTATACGAAGAATAGTTAACTCCTGTTGCAAATATTTATTTATATTTTTTTGTATTTGTTTTTTTTGTATTTGTTTATAGTTTTTTGGAGAGCGATCGCTTGAGTAAGTCTGATGTCGGGTGCGTCAGATATTAAACATACAGCACTTACCAATGTCATGAGGTACAATATGAACAGGCTGGAAGCCTGTGCTACAAGGGTTTTGTCATTAATATCTGTACTTCATGATAACGGAAACTGCTGTAAGTTTATTTACATGATTTATCCAGTCTGACCCACCCTACTATATTTATGGTTTTTTGGAGGGCGATCGCTGGGATCATCCTGATCTGATTTAATAATATAAATACTATCAACAAGTCTTGACTATATTAGGATTATTGGATCTGGCTGCGTAACAGCTTAGAGCAGTTTCCAGAGGCTTGACACCAGAAATTTTGGAGATAATTCATTCAGAATTATAGCAGTCGCCAGGAAGGTTAGGACATAAATTTAGGGGATGGGCGAAGCATTCGGGCGAAAAATATCAGGGTAAGAGACATAAATTATCTGCCCGAATGCTTCGCCCCTACTGTCCTAACCGATGTGGCGGTTGCTATATCTCCCTAAATATGTATTAGATCCCAAAAAAATACCAAAAGTAGGAGTAATTCATGAATTACCCCTACAAACTAATTTTGAGTCTGAAACTCCTATTTTCCCGCCAACTCTCTAACTCGCTTTTGAATCAAACTGTGTTTTTCTACCCCTTCAAAAGCATAACGATTGTAACCACTGCTAGTAATCAAATCTTCCAAATAGCGAACCCGTTCTTTAGAAGATGGGTGAGTTGAAGCATAACTTTGACCACTAGAACCATAGCGTTCGTGTAGAGTTTGCATAAAACCACGTAAACCATCAGCAGCATAACCATAACTAGCTAGAGCGCGAGAACCAATAATATCAGATTGGCGTTCATTACCACGACTATAATCTCTACTCACCAAAGTAGTAAAAAAGTTGCCAAAGGGAATAACTTCTCTTAAATTAGCCAATAAGCTATTATTAGCAATACGTTGATAGCCATGAGAAAGAACCGCATGGCCAACTTCATGACCAATTAAACCTGCTAATTCTGCTTCAGATTTGGTATTAAGAATAGACCCAGTGTGGATAAATACTTTACCTCCTGGTAAAGCAAAAGCATTAAGAGAATCATCTTGGACGACATAAAACTCATAATTAAATTCACTTCGTCCCATCAACTTAGCAATATCCTGACCAATGGTATTGATATAACCTTGAACTATTTCATCTTGTACCAAAGGTAATTGCTGTTTATATCCATTAGCAAGTTGCGCTCCCATTGCTGACTCACCGTTAAGCATTAATTTAGCAAGTTCTACAGCTTGAAAAGCACTAGATTTAAAATCACCTGTCAATAATCCACCAAGACCACCCAAAATTGCTGTGGTAAGAATTTGATTATTCAAATCACCACGAAAACGCCCAAAATTTTTGTCGGCAATATTTACAAATTCCGCATTTTCTGAATGATCGGGATTAACAATAGCAAACTGACGAGCAGCAATAGAAGCTTCTAACCATTGTTCATCTGCTTCTAAAGCTTTAACTCTTGCCTTAGCCACATCGGGATTATAGGGAAATAAACTAGAAGCTCTTTCTAAAACTTCTCGTGCTTCTTTCGGCTTATTATATTTTTCCAATGCTTGTGCTAGTAAGACATGACCAGGTACAAATTCAGGATTTTTTTCGCTCAACAATTGTAGTGGTACAAATATTTTACTTTCTAATCCTTGTTGAAAACCTGCCTGTGCTTCGCGCCAATATACTTTACCAGCAGGTGACAATTGTTCTGGATCATTGATCGGTTCTGGAAACTGACTAATCTGGCTATTTTTACTATCTTTAGCAAAAGGTTTTTTAACTTGACGATAAAGTTTTTCTGCTTCCGTTCTTTTTCCCTGTTGGTAAAGTCTATCAGCTTTGACTAAAATTTCAAATTCTTTCTCAGAGTATTGGTTAGATTTGTTAGTATTGGCACTGATTAGGTCACTTTTCAGATCATTTTCAGAAAGTTCATCTAAATTATCTTCAACTATTCTCAAATTATACTTACCTTGGCTTTGAGGTTGGTAGCTATTGACAACTACACGATAAGTATTTTGGTTAGGTAAGGCAACATGAAGAAATGAATTAGAACTATCTTCTCCCCGGTCGTCATTTTCAGCTAATTTGTTACCTTGGGCATCAAGCAGCATCAAATAGGTATCAAAGTCTTGACTTTCTAAGTAAATTTTGATTGATTGATTTTTAGAAACTGAAAACTTGTATTGGTCATAGAAAGTGCTATCATCAGTAATTACTGAATCACCTGATTTGAGGTTTCCTTGTTTTTGTAGTAACGTGGCTACAATCTGTGATTTAGATTTAGTGAAATTTGTAGTATCTTCAGCTTTATTCCCTACTTTTTCACCTTGAAACAGTTTGTGATGTTGAAATATTGGTGACTTATGGATGTTTTGTGATTTAGTTGTGGGAGTAGCTGCTACCGATGGCGATATAGATAGGATTAGGTTGGGTAGTAGTAAGCTGGTGCTGGTGAATAGGATACAGCCGAATAGGGCTAGTAATAATTGGTGTGTTTTTTTCATAGTTGTTGAGAACATGACAGGATAATTTCAGAATGCAGACAAGTTAAAACTTTGCTAAATCAAATAGTCAATATATAGAATATTTTACTATTGTTTTTCATACAACTTGTCTATTATGCCTTTACCTAAAGTAATTCTATGATTTATATTGCTAAAATCAAATTCTCCTGGTTTAAAATTTTCCCTAATTACTTGAGATACAGAATCTGGAGCGAAAACACACTTAACTAGGCAGTATTTTCCATAATTAAACGCCTGATTAACTTCCTGAATGATCTCCTTCTTTGACCCATTGTAGCTATAACTTTTTATAAATTCTTCTGCCTTTCTTTGTTCAAACTCAACTAATTTATAATCCAGGTATTTGCCTCTTAATCCTTCCATACCAGGAATATTCTTACCATCTAAAAGATATTTAAAGTTATTCATGTTGAATTTGAACAAAAATTCGTTACCTTTTTTCAGAAAATTTTCTGTCTTTTCATTCATGTACCCCAAATTGATTCCTTCTGCTGCTCCTATACCATTCCACTGCGTTACAATGGCTGCTGCTTTAAACCATCTACTCTTAATAGCTCTTGGTTGTGTTTCAAGATAAGCATCAGCAAAGTCATAGAATGCGTGACGTTGTGCAATATTTTTATATGCTAGGAAATTTTCGTTTAATGTGTTGTATAGAGAAGCTTGCCAAAAACTTCTATTAGGGTCTCTAGGATTTGTTTGTCTATCAATGTCATACCACTGGCCTTTATGATTAAGAGGGACTGGTATTTTAACTGCTCCCGCATAAGGAGTTTCAACTTCTCCAGGTTCAAATTCATGAGGTTGAGAACCAGAACAAGATATTACATACCACCATCGAGTATTTACATCATCATTTCCAATTAACTTCACACCCACATACTCTGCATTAGTTGGTAAATCAAAAGTTTCATTACCTTGACCAGATTTAGGTCCAACTCCAAAGATTTGTTTACCATCAAAATATAATTCTATTCTGTCGGGAATTACATAAAATTCAAATTTTAGGTTGACTTTTCTATTTGCACCTTTAGCAACTTGAAATAAATCAGTTCTAATTTCACTACCTCCACTTACACGCTGTTCTTCACACTGTACAGGCGGTCTACAATTTACCTCTTGTAACATCGGGTTTTTGGTACTAATATTACTTTTGATTGCTCCAGAACCAAAGGATATTGCCCAACCAACAGATTTAGTAATTAGTGATTTACTTGTAGTTAATTTGTTTCCCCATAAACCTAGACTATCTGATATAACATTGAGTGATAAACTCACCGCAGCTTGACAAGCTGATTCTGAAGTTTTAGCTAATAAATTAGCATTTTTATTAGTTGTATTATTTTCTATATTTTTGTTCATTTTACTTCTTTCTCGGCTCAAAAATATATTTTGATCAATCAATTCATTTTGCGAAATTTTCACTGTTTCCACTGTTTGACCTTGGGGAGATTTGATTATAGCTTGTCCTGCGGAAAAATTAGCTGTTGTCCCGTCTGATAAAGTTATTTTAGATAAAGAATTATTAGCAAAGGTAATTTTAAATTTATTCAGTACAGATTTTATTTGTTCTGGATTAACAATTAAACTATCTGTGTTGGTTAAACTGCTAAAATCAATAGCTGATACTTTCTTATATTCAACTTCAAATAGCTGAAAGCTCCTAGAACCTGGAACATTAAAAGTATATAACTGTTCTGCTCCTGTAGATGGAGATACTAGAAGAATTTCCTGTTTACCTGAACTATAAGGTATTTGACTACTGATGCGGAAATCTTGAGGTAAAGCATTTTGGAGATATAAGTTAGTTTCTGCTGGTCTAATAATGGGAGGTATGGCAATTTGTGAGGGTAATTTATGCTGAAAATAATCCTCTTGTTTTGTTGGTAAATCTTGATTTATCTTCAAAATTTTATGACTAATATTATCAGTTACATTAATATTTGAAATAGCAGCTTCAACTCGACCATCATTGAAATTGATGTAACAAGCGGCGGAGTTGGAATTTAGCAAAATACAGAGAGAAATAGGGAGGATTTTTTTAACCCAATTTTCTCCTAAGATAGCGATAAAGCTGATGAGAGTAATAATAAATAAACGCCATTTACGCATGATTTATATTTGTGGATGATTTTGTGATTAAAGTGTTGAAACTGTCATTGTCGTTTATATTCCTGAATTTTTAAATTACACTTTTTATAAATACTAATCACCTGAGCCAGTGTTTAAACAGATTACTCCTTTGGTACTAATTGCTTCAAACTTCCGTGTTTTACGGTTAGCACGCCAAGCTTTTTGAATTTGCCTAAAATATTCTGAATTAGTGTCTTTAGCAACTGCAATTATATCAAGATCAGAAACACCATTACGTAGACATGATCCACCATGTCCTACCATAGTGTATGGTTTGTTTATTTTAGGAAGCGTGAGTACATCTATAACTAACCACTGACTTGGATTTCCTGTTCTATCTCTATTTACAACTATTTCAAACCACAACATTTCCTGATTTCCTTTTTTTACCTGACTGATTCCATATACAGTAGCTCTGCTGCCAGGTGTTAAACTGGGATAGCCAGGATCGTCAACTATCCAGCTACCAAAATATTGAATACCCTTGGGGTGGTCAAGGTACGCTGGAGGGGTGTAAGGAACACGGGGACCAAGGTAGCGGAGTCCAATATAACTCCGATTATTGTCCTTGTTTGAATTGACTTGATTAGTATTTTTTTGAGCATGAACTGGTAGTAAATTAACACCAAATAGGATTAAAAACACGCTCAAATTGAATAGTATTTTGCTTTTCATTGATTACCTTTGTAGTTATAGTTGTTATGATTCTAAGTACAATTCTATTTCATTTACCAACCTGGTAATTTTTTAAAATACCAGAAAACTTTATTAGAGTTTAAACATTGATCTATCTCTTTACTAGTTTCCCAAGGAATACTGGTTTCTTTACCTCCATGAAGTGCTAGAGTTCCATGAATAATTTCATTTGATCTAACTTCAAATAAATAATAAGAGTAATTGAAAAAAAGGTGATGTTTTTTTAATTGACTTACTCATGATTTAATAACTTATGTTGGTAATTAAAAACAAATAAATTTCGATGTTAATGTTACTAAAATCTGCTTTGCTAGTCACCAGCAGAATGTTTGTCCCCACTTTAGGGATGTATCTTCGTCTACTATTACAATGTCGAATAGTTTAACTTTCTTATCTCGCATTAATCCAAAAGCGATACCACAAGTTGGATGTAATGTACTGCTAAAAGTAACTGCACCAATTGAACTACATTTAGATATGATATCTTGGCTAATATTCTTCATGAATTGTTCTGAGTTTTCAACCTTTTTGATACCAGTTTCAACAATACGACCTTTACGTTTTGGACCAGTGAGATAAAAGATATATTCAATAGGTCGTTCTTTTGGGAAATCGGAATAAACCTGGTTAAGATTCTTTGTAAGCTGTTGTGCATTTAATTTGTATAAGTGGAACAGGCATCTTGCCTGTTAAACAAGAGTTCAGAATATTAGGATTATACAATTTAGCTGTGTAACAGCTTAAAAGTATCCTCTATTAACACATTAGGAATTTTTCTTAAACGACTTTTAGCATTAGCAACTGCCTTTTTACAATCTACATTTGAACCTTGAGCTTTTACCGTTGTTGGTAAGGTGGTGATATTGACTAAGGTAAATAATAAAATTGCTGTTACTCTACTAATATTTCTGATCATAATTTCCAATTCCTTTGAAATAAATGTTTAATGAGTGATAAGGTAGATTGCTGAACTAGATGTAGATATTTAATACTGTCCATAATCTATATACGAACCAGATTTACTCCGTGTTGCAAAAAGATGAAAAAAATTTCAAGCTTGTGACAACTTCCTTCAGATTCCCAGTTTTTATTCCTTGAAAGAACCCATAACTGTGACTAGAGCATCTCTATCACCTGGATAGGGATCTTTATAGAGAACAATACTAACCAAATGATTTTTCTTTGTTAAGTATAAATAAATGTTGTACAAAGCTCCCTCATCCCCTGTTTCATACTTCCGATATGTCCGCTTATTTACTGTTATATTACCTTTGTATACTTTGGGTCCTGAGATCACATCGCAATAACAAACAGTAGTTAGGAATTTATGTGTCTCCGCTAATGCTTTACGACCATTTCTTATAATGGAGATATGAAATTCAGCGCAGCCAAATAAAGTTGTTCCTTGACCATAAAAACATTCATCTCGTATACGTCCGCGTTGTCGCTGCTTATAATAATTTTCTTTCAATATTTCTAAAATAACTCCCCCTCTGCTGCTATCTTTAACAACACGCGCCCAAGTTGGTACATCAAAAGAGTAGCCAAATTCATTGACTACAATCTTTCGGGTTTTACTAGCTTGAGCAATCTTTGAATCCTGTGCTTTTACCGTTGTTGGTAAGGTGGTGATATTGACTAAGGAAAATAATAAAATTGCTGTTACTCTACTAATATTTCTGATCATAATTTCCAATTCCTTGATTTTGTAATAGAGATTATTTACTAATTAATTAGTTAGTGGAATTATTTACATTGTATACGTCCTGACAACATTGCAAGTTTAGCTAACACTATAGCAATCCTATCCCAATCGTGAGAAAATATGTAGTTAAAAATCCTTATAAAATAAGGATTTGAGTCCTGTTGAACTCTCACGGATCAATTAGAATTGCTATATATTTGCTATTTTTTTACTCTATTAAAAATGACAATGTTACGGAATTCAGTGTTATCAGTGTTAGCATAATTGGAAGTGGAACGAATGTCAAGAACAGCTATTTCTTTAACCTCTGGTGGGATTTCATTAAATGTTAACATTAATTTTGTAGGAATCCCTTCCAATAGTTGTTTATCTACCCAATCAGCATTTTCCGTATTACCTATTTTCACGGATGCAGCATTATACTCATTTCCAAAGCTATCAAATATTCTACTGGTAGGATAGTTGCCTGATCTACCATACACTCTAATATCAAACTTTTTTTTGCTAGTTAGTAAAAGATGGCACTTGATAATCTTTCCTGAGCGATCGCAACTTTTGAGTGAAACAGTAAAATTTTCTTTTTCTACATTTGAATCCTGTGCTTTTACCGTTGTTGGTAAGGTGGTGATATTGACTAAAGCAAATAATAAAATTGCTGTTACACTCCTGAGACTTCTGAGCATAATTTCCCATTCCTTTGAAATAAATGTTTAATGAGTGATAAGGTAGATTGCTAAACTAGATGTTGTCCATAATCTATATACGAACCAGATTTACTCCGTGTTGCAAAAAAGTGAAAAAATTTCAGGTTTTGGTTAAATAAAAATAGAGTCCAGCCATCAATGGAAAGCTGACAATACCACAGTAAAAGCTGAAACGATGTGGAGGACGTAAATAGCTAATACTTTCCAGCATATAACCCGGAATTTCAGTTATGGGGGCTTCCATTGACATACCCGTATGACTACCAATAAATAATTTCAGTGGTAGTACAAGAATTAGCTTAAAGATAAAGCGAACAATAGATGTTATGGCTGTCGTCAGAGTATAGCCTATACCATCGCTGGGAGTGAGTTCAAATTGGCTATTATAGTTAGTGTAATTATCACCAACTCCTATCCCTCCTAGTACTAGTCTGGACATAACAGAAGTAATGGCAAAAACGATATAAGCAATCATGGGAATGATGAGTATTACTACGCCTACACATATCATCAAAATCAGATAACTGAAAATCCAGATGATATATGCTAACCAGCCAAACCAAGATATGAAACCTAGAATAATGTTTTTAAGCTGAGAAATTTTCATAAATTGAATCCCCCATTTTAACAGATATTGTTGGTAATGAGTATTTTGATTATCAATTCAATGATTTAAAAGATGAGTGCATTCTTTCAATCAATGGTAAGAGATGAGAATTATTTTTTGTGTAGAAAGTTATCATGCAAGCTGTTTTGTTTCGTTTGTAAGGCAGCAAAGTCATTAATGTTTCTCCTTCACTATCTGTAAGCCATAATCTGACAGCATTTTTACCGTCAATTCTTACATTCGCTCTTTTAATTATTCTGTAGCCTTCTTCTATAAAAGAAGAAGGTTCTCTACTTAAAACAGATTGAAAATTTTCTTCAATAATTTGCACATCTGTTTTAATCAAATAATCAGGAATACCAAAATCACCACCTGTTTCTGGCATTCTGCGGTTAGTGATGTGTGCTAAATACTTCCATTCTCTTCTAACAAACCAGTTTTGTGGATAAGCAATAGAATAAGTCCGCTTTTCTACAAAAGTTTTAAATTTAGTATTTGCACTGGCAGAAATTAAAAGTTTACTTTCTGTTTTTATAATTTCTCCACCTTGTGCGTGGGCTGGCGGCTGTTGGAAGTGTGGTATGAAGACAATGAAATTAAATGCTGTTAGAGTGGCAACAGCTAAGAAAAAGCGAGAACTCTTGATTTTAATTAACATTTTTCGGTTTGATTTGATGAATTAGCTGCTAAAACACGACTATAATTAAATATTGTTCCAGGTAAAGTTATACTGCTAATAACTAAAAAACCTATAAAGAAATAAGCAATAAACTTTTTAGTCATTTTTTTCTGAAAAAATTTGATACTGAAAATAGAATGTAATTTACTCATTTTTTGATTTCTCCTATCACAAATATCAATAATCAATATTTTGTGATTTTTGTGCATTAACAGTGGTTGGTAAGCTGATGATATTAACTAGGGCAAATAATAAAATTGCTGTTCCACTCCTGAGACCTCTGATCATAATTTCCCATTCCTTTGAAATAAATGTTTAATGAGTGATAAAGTAGATTGCTGAACTAGATGTTGTCCATAATCTATATACGAACCAGATTTACTCCGTGTTGCAAAAAGTTGAAAAATTCCTCTACTAAATCTTGAAAAACAAAATAGAAAGGGGCGATGTAGTGCGGGCATCTTGCCCGCTAATCTTCTATGGAATGTGCTGTAAATATTTATCAGGAAGAAATAAGCCCCAAACCGTTGCAGGATAAGAAAAATAGACCAAATACCAAAAAACGCTGGTAATCCAAGAGAATTATCTAAAATTGTCCTTGCAGCATTCTACCTTTGATTTTACGGACATAATTACCTTTAGTATTTATACATTCCTGCATTCTCTTATTTTGCGCTGGAGTAGTACGAGAATCAGAGTTATTTCCTGCTAATAATCCCCAACCACTAGAAACATTATCACTGAATGCAGCTAAAACAGTAGAATATTTGCTTAAAAATTCATACTCTGGTAATTCTCTAACATTCATTACCTGGATTTCCTGATTATTCCCATCAATGTAAAGTTTACCTCCTCGATTTGATACGCTACTAATCATAATTTCTTCTCGTCCACGATAGTTATTAGGTGGTCCATCAACTATTTTGATGCAAATTTTTCCATTACGATTTAAAATCTCTCTCCTAGAGTTATTAAACATAGTTCCTGGGGTATAATAAGCACCTGAAGGAAGTTTAGATTCTGGTTTGGGTAATGCAAATGCTAAGGGTGATATTGATGTAATTAATGCAGTTGTGATTGTGAAATTGATAAACAAGTTTTTCATTTTTTTCTCCAATAATTTTTGTGAGGTATTATCTGTTATCTAAATGCAAACTGTTTGTCCCCAAACTGTTTTGATTTTTGTTCCTGTATCAAAACATTAGGTATTAAGAATTTGCCGACTTTCCCAGATTTATTACAAATCCAAATCAACTTTACATCTTCTAGCAAATTCCAAGGAATTTCGAGAAAGTTGCTTGATAGCTTTTTCCCTCTTACTGTTTAACCAAGCTTTGAGAATAAATGAAATAGCCATCAACGGACCAATGATAAAAAAAGCATAAATCCAAAGAGCTGCTACCGTTAACATGATCCCAAGAACAAATGCAATTCCAATTAATCCAAATCCTGCTAAACCTCCAAACATGGATGAGATAAAATCCATTACATTTGTAACAAACCAAACAACACCATCTGAAATTAAAATAACCCCTTTCAGTATTTTATTGACTTGCCGTGCATAATCATCAGCCAATTTACTCACTTCTGCTTTATCTGCTTGTAAAGCATCAATATCCGCCATGTACGTGAACAGCTTGTGAAATTCACCATCATCTTTGATAGCAATGATAGTAAATTCATTTTCATTCTGCATTAACATCTTCAGTATTATGGGAATACCCAACACTTCTGATGTTTCAGTATATTGCATTACATTTGACATTTTGACTCCAAAACTTTGTAAGTAAATCTTCTGAGGTTTCTAGCCAGCACAGGAGTTACCAAAATAGGCTTACTTTATATACGCTCACTGTTTGTCCTGTGTTGCAAATAGTGAGGAAATTTTTTTTAAATACCTCTAATCTTTGATTCATCTGGGTTTTAGGTTTATTTAGTATCTCCTAAGTAGAACTAAGTAAAGCCAAATAAAGCGATCGCACCACATTATTTCACTAACAACTAACAGCAAGTTATTTATTTCAGTCAAATTTAGCAAATATGGGCTTATATTAAATTCATAGATTGTTTAAGTTTATGATTTTTATACAAAAAACATTAACTTCAATAAATTGAACTAAGCTGTGATGCAGCTAAATTGTATAATCATAAATTTCTGAACTCTTGTGGCACAAGCATCTTGCCTGTATCATTTATACAAATTAAATGCACAACAGCTTAGGAGCGAACTGCTTGCAGCAGCGCTTCGCTATCGCTCTTTGATCCCACATTCCGCACTTCAAATTGTAGTACATATACAAGTATTATAAGCAGCATAAAGACTTAAATATAAATACGCAATTAAGACAGTAAAAATATAGACGTTAATTTACATTTGACTACTAAAGAGAAATTCATAGGGCATTGATAATAAATTCAGGAAAAAAATGAGAGAATAAGACTGAATTAAATAAAAATGCCAAGAAATATGAATTACCAAAAAGAAGAAATGGAGCGAAAGTAATTTAAAATTAATGTCAAACATGAAATGGATAAGTCGAGTACCATTATCCATTAAAAAAGCCAAGATAAGAGTAAAAGCCTTTATAAATAAAGACCTGAAAGCCTGTAAAATAAAGGGTTATGGTTCGACTGCGCTCACCAACCATAGCTATCTCGAAGAGAAAGTATCTTATGGAGGAATAGAGCAAAGATGGTTATTAGTAGAAAGTGCAGAAAGAAAAAAAGCAGACTTAAATAAACTAGACAAAAAAATCCAAGAAGAGTTATTAAAAGCTAACAAACAAATAGCGAAATTAGAACAGGAAGAATTTACAGATAAATCTTTGACCGAATTAAAAGTCAAAGAAATAACAACCAAATTAAAATATCATCAAATATCAGACCCTCGAATTACTGAAACCAATAAAGGAAAAACAACAGTTTATAGAGTGAAATGTAAATTAAGAGAAACAGGACTTACGCAAAAGGGAACGAAAGTAGGGGTAATTCATGAATTACCCCTACGCAAGAATAAGGTTTTTAGTCATATCTTGCGTAAGTCCTAAGAAAATCAGGAGTTAATTACACAACAGCAAAACTCTTGTGGCAGGCACAAAAATCCACAGTTAAAAATCAATTGAATAAACCCACAGAATCTCCCACATTAAGATGGATATTTCAATGTTTTCAAGGGATTCATCTTTTAATGATACAAGGATTTCAACGAATTCTTAATTTAACGGAGTCGCATTGTCATATCTTGCAATTCCTACCTGCTACTTGCCAAAAATATTATTTATTATCTTAGTTGTTCTCTCTGGTTTGACGATTTCATTGGTTATCTTTTTGATAACTGATTGCACACCTTGAATTAAATATTATTGTTGAAACAGCTTGTAAACACAAATAAAAGCTCAACTTTGTGTGTTCATAATTTTGTTTTCCACTGATACGTAATTGTTCAAACCATAAGTTTTAATTGACCGTCAATGTAGTTTAATTATGCTACTTTATGAAGTGCGGAATGTGGGTTATTACTTTATTGACCCATTTATTTCCCAAACTTCACCCTAGCGTTCACGAAGTGCAGCGTAGCTATCGCTCTTCCCCATAACTAGCAACTTTGGTTAATAGCTGATTAAAAAACATAAAATTGATTACCCAGTCCCCAGTTACCAGTCCCCAGTCACCTAAATTGGTAAACGATTAATATCTTTATTGCAACCAATTACCACCATAGCTGAACCACGTTCTAAACGCTTAGTGGGATCAGGATTAATCTTAAATTTACCATCCTGACTTACTGCTAACAAATTTAAACCATAACGGTTTCTCAGTTGAATTTCTGCAACAGTTTTACCGTGAAATTCATCAGGGACAATTACTTCAACAATGCTATGATCTGGATCGAGGTCAAAGCGATCTAAAATAGATGGTCTAGTGAGAGTTCTTGCTAAAGCACAACCAGCTTCATATTCTGGGAAAACTACATGATCTGCTCCCACTCGTTTTAATAGCTTGCGGTGAACTTCACTAGAAGCTTTTGCAACTACATGAGGTACACCAGCTTCTTTAACATTAAGAGTGGTGATAATACTTTCTTGAATGTAATTACCAATAGCCACAATTACTGTATCAAATTCAAAAATACCAGCTTCTTTGAGTGCAGCAGGTTCAGTAGAGTCTAGTTGCACGGCATGACCGACTATTTGATCATTTAAAGCTTCAGCAACTCGCTTTTCATCCACATCAGTAGCCAAAACTTGATAACCTAAACTGTGCAGTGTTGCACAAACAGAACGACCAAAACGACCTAACCCAATTACAGCAAATTGCTGATTATCGTGCCGTAAACTGCGAAAAAATTTTAATGATGAAAGATTCATAATTTTGTAAGTTGTCAGTGGTCAGGGAATAGGGAATAAAATTTGAGATTAGAGTTAGTTATTTAAATACAATCCAAAATCCAAAATCTAAAATCCAAAATTGAATTACCCAACAAGTAAATTTTCTTCAGGATAGTGAACTCTACTCAGACGAGGATCACCTAATATAGCTGACATTAATAATAAAACACCGACTCTACCAATGTACATAGTGACAATTAAAATTATTTTTGCTCCAGTGGAAACACCTGCTGTTATTCCTGTGGATAAACCCACTGTACCAAATGCTGATACCACCTCAAAAAGAATTTGAATAAACTCTAATTTCGGATCTGTAATACTAATTAAAATCGTTGCGCCAATCACTGTAGCTAGAGAACCAAAAACTACACCTACAGCTTTTAAAATCAGTGATATTGCTATCTTACGCTCATAAAGTAAAACTTCCTCTTTCCCTTGGAGGATTGCCCTTGTACAACTAGTGAGAACTCTTAAAGTTGTGGTTTTTATACCTCCTCCTGTACCACCAGGACTGGCACCAATAAACATTAAAGCAATGGTAATAAATAACCCGGCATCAGTCATTTTACCAATATCAACAGTGTTAAATCCAGCGGTTCTAGGGGTAACAGATTGAAACCAAGCTAATAATAATTGCTCAGGAAAACTAAAATTACCAAAGGTTTCAGGATTTCTCATTTCTATGAACAAAAAAGCAATTGTTCCCACAACTAAAAGCAGTAGAGTCGTACTAGTTGCTACTTTAAAGTCAAGAGAGAATACTATGGCATGAGGTTTCTTTAAGCATCTATCACGAAACCAAAAATACATATCTAAAATAACCTGATAACCAATGCCTCCAAAAATAATTAAGCCTGTAACAGTGAAAACTACTAAGATAGAGGTTTGATAGCCTATTAAATTGTCTTTGAATAGGCTAAAACCTGCATTATTAAAAGAATTGATACTGTGAAATATTGATAACCAAAGTCCTTGATCCCAACCAAAATCTTTAACAAAAGCTGGCAATAACAAAAATATTCCCGTAATTTCAAAAATCAGAGTTGTAGCAATGATAGAGCGGATAATTTGGGTACTACCACTCATTCCTGGGCGGTCTAAAGCTTGTTGAATCGCTAATTTTTGCCTCAGATCAAATCTTTTGCCAATTAATAAAATCAAAAAGGTGGTAGTTGTCATGTATCCTAAACCACCAATTTGTACTAGCATGACAATAAACAATTGACCCCAAAAGGAAAAACCAGTACCAGTATCAACTACAGCTAAACCTGTAACACAAACTGCGGAGGTTGAGGTGAATAGTGCTACAATGGGGTCATTCCAGGTACCATTGCTAGTGGAAAAAGGCATCATTAATAGGATAGTTCCTGCCAGGATAACAGTCAGAAATCCTAAGCAGATTGTACGAGCAACAGTCATAAGTAATTCCAAATTTTCCTATAAAAGCAAAATTGCCTTATCTAATTAAAAACATAAATGGTAGCCTAAAAATATATTTTTTTTACTTAGGCTTGATCTTCATCTAGTTGATTCATGAGTACAACACTTTATAAGCAAATTCAAGACTTTTATGATGCTTCCTCTGGACTATGGGAACAAATTTGGGGAGAACATATGCACCACGGCTATTATGGTGCAGATGGTAAGCAGCAAAAAGACCGTCGTCAGGCACAAATTGATTTAATCGAAGAACTGCTGAACTGGTCAGGTGTTAAGGATGCAGAGAATATCCTCGATGTGGGTTGTGGGATTGGTGGCAGTTCTTTATACTTAGCGCAAAAGTTTAATGCTAAGTCCACAGGAATCACACTTAGCCCTGTACAAGCCGCTAGAGCCAAGGAAAGAGCCTTGGAGGCTAATTTGGGTTCTAGGAGTAATTTCCTGGTTGCCAATGCCCAAGAAATGCCTTTTGCTGATGCTTCTTTTGACCTGGTGTGGTCTTTAGAAAGTGGCGAACATATGCCAAATAAAACCAAGTTTCTGCAAGAGTGTTATCGGGTGTTAAAGCCTGGTGGTACTTTGATTATGGTGACATGGTGTCATCGTCCTACGGATGTTTCACCTTTGACTGCTGATGAACAAAAGCATTTACAGGACATTTATCGGGTTTATTGTTTACCCTATGTAATTTCCTTGCCAGAGTATGAGGCGATCGCTCATCAATTACCATTAAACAACGTTCGCACCGCTGATTGGTCCACTGCTGTTGCACCTTTTTGGAATTTTGTGATTGATTCTGCTTTTACTCCTCAAGCATTTTTTGGGTTACTTTTTTCGGGTTGGAGTACAATTCAAGGGGCGCTTTCTTTGGGGTTGATGAGTCGGGGTTATGAACGGGGTTTGATTCGGTTTGGGTTGTTGTGTGGGAAGAGGTGACTGGTGATTGGTGACTGGTGATTGGTGATTGGTGACTGGTGATTGGTGACTGGTGATTGGTGACTGGTGATTGGTGACTGGTGATTGGTGACTGGGAAAAACCTTTTTCTCCCCTGTTCCCTATGCCCTGCGGTAAAATCCAAAATCTAAAATCTAAAATCGAGTAATGAATCAATTTTTTCAACAAAATTCACCTATTTTTCCAGGAAGTCGGCTTTATGCTTTTTGGAAGTTTTCCCGTCCACATACTATTATTGGCACAAGTTTAAGTGTTTTCGGTTTATATTTACTGACCCTTGGTGTCACTTCTACAAGTTTTTCTGTAGTTCATTTAGGGCAGATTTTCGGAACTTGGTTAGCTTGTATTGCTGGTAATATCTATATTGTTGGTTTGAATCAATTACAAGATGTAGATATTGACAAAATTAATAAACCTCATTTACCTTTAGCTTCAGGAGAATTTTCTAGAGAACAAGGAACTTTAATAGTTGTTATTACTGGTATTTTAGCTTTGGTTGTAGCTTGGCTAAATGGACCATATTTGTTGGGAATGGTGGGGATAAGTTTATTAATTGGTACTGCTTATTCTTTACCACCTATTCGTTTAAAACAGTTTCCTTTTTGGGCAGCTTTGTGTATTTTTTCCGTGCGGGGAACTATTGTTAATTTAGGACTGTTTTTACATTTTAGTTGGTTATTCCAAAGAAGCCAAGGTATACCCAGTGCGGTGTGGGTTTTGACAGCGTTTATCTTGGTGTTTACATTTGCGATCGCCATCTTTAAAGATATTCCCGATCTAGAAGGAGACAAACTTTATAATATTACCACTTTTACTATACAATTAGGACAAAGAAAAGTATTTAAACTCGCCCTTTGGGTATTAACAGTTTGTTATCTAGGGATGATGTTTGTGGGTATATTCAGATTAGCTGAAGTGAATCCTATATTTCTCTTTATTAGTCATCTTATACCCTTAGTTTTAATCTGGAGAAAAAGTCAAAAAGTGGACTTGCAAAACAAAAGCGAAATTGCTCAATTTTATCAGTTTATCTGGAAACTGTTTTTTATAGAATATCTCATTTTTCCTATTGCTGCTATTTTAGCTTAGTTAGACCAGGGATTTACAGGGATTTACAATGATGTTAGAAAATTCACAACTGAGTAATATAATTGCAATTTCTTCAGTCACTGTTAGTATCAGCTTTCTGATTTATTTTGCCGTTAAAACATTAATAACCTCAAATTTATTTCAAAAAGGAGTTAATCTTTTTCAAGCAAAAGACTATGCAGGTGCAGAAGCAGCTTTTCGGCAAGTAATAGCAATAAATTCTACTAATGATGTAGTGAGGTTGTTATTAGGTGATTTGTTAAACCATCAAGGAAAAATTGAAGAAGCTAAGGAAGTATTTAATGATGTAATTACTCGCAGTCCCAAAAATCCTGATGCTTATTTAAGGTTAGCAAATATTCAATTATTGCAAGACGAAAAAGCAGAAGCACTCCAAAATTTACAAACATCAAAAGCACTATTTCAGAAACAACGTCAACCGCAAAAAGCAGCAACTATCGAGAAAATTCTCAAAGAGATAGGTAATAGGTGACAAGTGACAGGTGACAGGTGACAGGTGACAGGTGACAGGTGACAGTAAATAATTAATTACCAATTACCAATTACCAATGACCAAAAAAAAAGTTTACATCGTTGGTGCAGGCCCTGGAGACGTGGCATATTTAACAGTGAAAGCTTTTCGTCTCTTGGCATCTGCTGAGGTTTTAATTTATGATGCTTTAGTAGATAAGGAATTATTAGAATGTGTACCACCAAATTGTTTAAAATTAGATGTGGGTAAACGCGGAGGTAAACCTAGCACTCCCCAAGGAGAAATTAACAGTTTATTGGTGAAGTATTGCCGGGAAGGTCAACAAGTTGTTAGACTGAAATCAGGTGATCCGTTTATTTTTGGACGTTGTATTTCAGAAATAGAAGCGTTAAAATCTGCGGGTTGTGAGTATGAAGTCATACCAGGAATTTCTTCAGCTTTAGCAGCACCTTTATTAGCAGGAATACCCCTCACAGATACCGTACTCAGTCGCTGTTTTGCAGTGTTAACAGCACACGAACCAGAGGTTTTAGACTGGGAAGCATTATCAAGATTAGAAACTTTAGTAATTTTGATGGGGGGAAAAAATCTGGCGGAGATTGTCCATCAACTGCTAAGATATGGAAAGTCGCAATCCACACCCATTGCTATCATCCGTTGGGCAGGAACTCCCAGTCAAGAAGTCTGGACAGGTGAACTAGGTAATATTTTGACAAAAACTACGGGTTTATATTTATCCCCATCTGTAATTGTTATTGGTGAAGTTGTAGGATTACGGAAGTTCCTGTAATATGAAAAAATATAGAATATTATAAATTGCTAAACATAAATTGCTAAACTGCTCCTCTTACAACTATAAAATCGTGCATAGTAATATACCTATCTCCCCATCCCCCCATCCTCCTACTTTTCCCCTCGCAGGGAAAACCATTCTCGTTACCCGTTCTGTGGGACAGTCTAGCCAATTTAGCGATCGCCTGACTGCCGAAGGTGCTACAGTTATTGAACTACCAGCTTTAGAAATTGGACCTCCTACCAGTTGGAAAGCTTTAGATGAGGCAATATCTCAGTTATCAACTTTCAACTGGTTAATTTTCACCTCCACTAACGGTGTAGATTACTTTTTTGAGAGACTTCAAGCTAAAGCTAAAGATAAAAGCGCCTTAGCTAAGGTAAAAATTGCTGTTGTGGGTCAAAAAACCGCCCAAAGTCTGGCAAAACACGATATTCAACCAGATTTTATTCCTCCTCACTTTATCGCTGACTCTTTAGTTATTAACTTTCCTGAAAATTTAGCAGGTAAAAAGATTTTATTTCCCAGAGTGGAAAGCGGAGGAAGACAAGTTTTAGTCCAAGAATTAACTTCTCAGGGTGCAGAAGTCAGAGAAGTTCCCGCTTATGAATCTTTCTGTCCTCAAACTATTCCCCCAGCAGCAGAAAAAGCTTTGCAAAACCACTCTTTAGATGTAATTACCTTTGCTAGTTCCAAAACTGTACAATTTTTCTGTCTATTAACAACAACGAAATTTCCAGAAGGAATTACACATTATCTAGACAAAACTTGCATAGCTTCCATCGGTCCCCAAACAACTAAAACTTGTTTTGATTTATTTGGTAGAGTTGATATAGAAGCAGAAGAATACACTGCTGAAGGTTTACTCAAAGCAATTATTCAATGGGCGCATAAGTGATTGGTGACTGGTGATTGGTGATTGGTGATTGGGTAAATATAATAAATTAATAACTAACTAATGACTAACATCTAATAACTAACATCTAATGACTAATAAGCTGTTGTGCATTTAATTTGTATAAGTGGAACAGGCATCTTGCCTGTTAAACAAGAGTTCAGAACATTAGGGTTATACAATTTAGCTGTGTAACAGCTTATCTAATGACTAATATCTAATGACTAAAAGACTAATTGGTTTAACAGGTGGTATAGCTACAGGTAAAAGTACAGTGGCTAATTATTTAGCTACTGCTTATAATTTACCGATTTTAGATGCAGATGTTTATGCTAGAGATGCTGTATCTGTACGTTCTCCCATACTCTCACAAATTGCCCAACGTTATGGTAAATCAGAAATTTTATTAGCAGATGGTAACTTAAATCGTGCTAAATTGGGAGAAATTATTTTTCATCAACCAGAAGAACGTATTTAAGTAGAAAATGTTATTCATCCCTATGTGAGAAATTGGTTTTTAAAAACTATTAATGAATCATCTGCAACTACTTTAGTATTAGTTATTCCCCTATTATTTGAAGCAGGTTTAGAAAATTTAGTTGGTGAAATTTGGGTTGTTTCTTGTTCAGAAGCACAGCAAAAACAAAGATTAATTCAAAGGAATAATTTAACAAATGAACAAGCAGCAGCAAGAATTCATAGTCAATTACCATTATCAGAAAAAATTGCCCGTGCGGATTTTGTTTTAGATAATTCTTCTACTTTAGAATCGCTTTTACAACAGATAGATAAAGTGATGAAAATATAATATCATGAATATGATTCAATAATGGACAATTACCTCTCTTTGAAAGTCAGAGTCTTGAAAAAGCGGGATTTTTGGCTTTTCTCCCCTGGAAAGGGGAGATTTTAAACATGGAATTAAACAATTATCAATTGTCAATTGTCAATTATCAATTAGTTAACTTTCTCCCCCTACCACTACATCCCGAATACGCAAAGAAGGACCACCACAACCCACAGGTAAACCGTTTTGTCCACCTTTACCACATCCACCGGATTCATCCCAGTAAAAATCATCACCTATAGCTTCAATATCTGCTAGGGTTTGAAAAACATTACCGGATAGTGTAACATCTTTTACAGGTTCAGCTATTTTGCCATTTCTAATCATCCACGCTTCACCCGCTCTAAAGGTGAACATTTCCCCGTTTGTCATCCCACCTAACCAGTTACGTGCATATACTCCTTCTTTGATATCTGTGAATAAATCTGCTACTGGGGTTTTACCTCTTTCTATCCAGGTATTTGTCATCCTTACAATGGGTGAGTAGTGATAATCTAAACAACGAGAGTTACCTGTGGGTGCTTCGCCTAGTTTACCCGCAGTTTCACGAGAATGTAAACGTCCCACTAAAACCCCATCTTTGATTAATTGCGTAGTTGTCGCAGGTGTACCTTCATCATCGTAAAAATAACTACCTCTGTGACCTTGGGGTGCAGCACCATCAAAAATTTGCAGTTCTTCTGAACCAAAACGCCTTCCCAGAGTCATCACCTCCAATAAATCAGGGTTTTCATAGGCCATGTCTGCTTCGGAAAGATGTCCAAAAGCTTCATGAACAAATAAACCTGTAAGTATGGGGTCAATGACGACGGTATAAGTGTTACCTTTAACTGATGGTAAGGATAAAGCTGTTACTGCTCTTTCTGCTGCGCTTTTAACTTGAGTATCTAAATTGACTAAATCTTCAAAAGCTTTCCGTGATCCTGTGGTTTCTCTCCCTGTTTGTACGGTGTCGCCGTTTCTTGCTGTAGCTGCAAAGCGCATTTCCATATCTACCCAAGATTGCTCTATTAATGTTCCTTCTGAGGTAGCAATAATTACTCTTTGGCAACTATCAGCATAACGGACTGAGGTAGTGGTAATGCGAGAATCAACGCTTTTTAATAATTCGGTGTAGCGATCGCACAATTCTTTTTTTTGTTTGAGGGAAACGGTACGGGGATCAATGCCTGTGAGGTGTAAATTACATACTGTTTGGATGGGATCAATGGGTGCGAGGATGGTTTCTTCATCTCCCACTATCCTAGCAGCAGCGATCGCTTCTTCTATTCTTTGTTCGATAGTTGCTAACTGGTTGAAACTACTTAAACCCCAGCCACCTTTATGACAAGCGCGAACATGGCCACCGATAGAAATACCTTCACTGAGGGTTTCTACTTTATCACCACGCAATAAAATATCTGTTCCTTCAGCTTCTTCTAAACGAATCATGAGATAATCGACACGGGAGGAATAGCGAGCGATTAAATCAGAGAGTAAATTTTGGATGTCAGCAAGGAGTTTAGGCATTTTGGTTAGGGATGATTAAGAACTTTAGTTATTTTCCAACTATTTATGTTTATTTTCTATATAGCAATCCTAAATGAGTTATGAACAGGGAACATAATGAAGCAGTTTGGGAAAATCAAATGTTTGGTGATTCGTAAAAAATTTAAACAACCACTTGATAATGGAAAAAGACTTGCAGAGATGC
>NZ_BJCE01000050.1:0-27173 GCF_005402885.1 Sphaerospermopsis reniformis | reverse complement strand
TAACTTTTTTAGATTCTGCCAATTCCTTTTTATTATTATGTAGCTCTATTGCTTTCTCTATAAGTTGCTTTAGCTGTTCATAATGCAGTCCTAATAACCGTTGTGATTCTTCAGGATTATTATGAATGTACTCAACTATGTTGCTCATAATCTCAGGGTAGATGCACGATTTTACCTTGTTATACCATAATTTGATTCTTTTTCGGAGATGTCTAATGCCGAATAGAAATTGGGATTTAACTTATAGGACATTCCCAAAAAAGTAAAGTGATATCATATCTGCTTGAATACCCATCAAAACCACACCACAACATCAGAAATGCAATACCTTCGGTAAGCTTCGCTAACGCACTCCACAAACCACAACATCGGAAAAGTCTTTATTTATAAACATCTCCTCTTGTACCAATTGTGAAAATTTCAACTTCACCAGATTGTGTATTAGCTGTCAAAACTATTCTGATTTTACCAATACGTAATCTATAAAATCCTTCCCACTCTCCCTTCATCTTTTTAATATCAAGTTCTGTAAAGGGAATAATGGCTTGTTCTTCGACAAAAGCTAGAAGTTGAGATATTTTTTCTTGAATCTTCTCAGCATCTTCAAGATTTGCCTTTTCTAAAAACTTAACAGCATTCTTACGAAATTTTATGGCCATGTTTTACCCACTCTGTCATATCAACCAATTCTTCATCTTCATAATCTGATGGTGAACCAAACATTTCATCTAGTTTTTCTTGTTCTTCGTCACTTACATAGGGTATGAGAATTTGACACAATAACATTCTTTCTTCTCGCAAAACTTCGCGGATACTTTCTTTGATTATTGCTTTAAATTCTTCAATTTCCATTATCTTTATCCTTGAGAATACAAGTATTATACCGTTTTTAGTGGAAGCGATCGCACCCACAAACTACAACATCGGAAATGCGATACCTGCGGTAAGCTTCGCTAACGCACCTCACAAACCACACACCGGAAAAGCGATCGCACTCAAACCACAACACCCAAAAGCGATCGCTCTCCACAACCTACACACCAGAAAAGCGATCCCTTATGTAAAACATTAAATTTCAATCTGGCATTTTCACACAATCATCTGTAATAAACTCACTAGCATCAGTTACACAGGGAGGTAAACCAGGAGCTATTACAGGTAAATTTTTTGCTTCTCTATCTGCGACTTCAAAATTTAATTCCAGCAAAAACTTTAATACATCTTTTGTTTTTTCCATACCATAAGCCTCACGAACTGCTTTGTCAAGTTCTTCATGTGCTGTGCGAAGACGGTTTTTTCCTGGTATTTCTAGGGTGCGATAAAGTTCGCGTAAACTCCATTTATTTTCTGTCATAATTTGTTGTCTTAACTCTCGTAATTTAACTGCTGCTGCGGCTACTTTCTTCACCTGTGATAATTTGGGATTTTGAGGAAAAGGAAAAGAATCAAAAACAGTATCAGAAGTATAGCGAAAATCTCTTTTTAAAGTTGAGCATCTTTCATTAAACCATTGCCAATGAATATCAGATTGTAAAATTCCGAAAGAATAATCATCTGATAACGGGAATACTTGCAGAGCATCATTAGGATGTATTGAAGAACTAACAAACTCAAAAATTGGACGTTTAGTTACTCTTGCACAAGCAACATATCTCGGAATGAGAGAAATTTTCTCCAACATTTCCGGCCTTCCTCTCCAAAATCTCCACCAATGACGAAAGTGTGATTGACGTGGACCATTCTCTTTACCAGTTTGTTTTCTCTCATCATTAGCATTCTTTTCTATGGTTGGAAAAACATTTTTCTGAATATGTTCAAATGCTAGGCTATGTTTCATAGCTGAAACAGAATCTTGACAATGATTCATATCAATACAGTAGCGAGATGTAAGACTTTTATAATTCCCTAATAGACTATTGCCTATTAAGTAAGGATGAATTACAGATTGAGAAGATTCATCTTTAGCAATTATTTTCGCTTGTTGTGCAGTGAGTAAAAATCCTTTATGTCCGTGAGTTTGTCCTTGATAGCAAGCTCCTGAGTTGATATTAACTAAAAGTTTTTTTGCTTGAGTAACATCAAGTTTTGCAGATAAAGAAGAGTTAATTTTCTCAAGTTCTACAACTTCCCAAGGACTATCTACATCATCTCCAACTTGAGTATATAATTTCTTTTGACCTGATTCTTCACCTTTGATCCAATTAACAATGGAAACATGAACAACTGCACTACCTGACCAAACTTGAGTAGAAACTGCTTCGGTAATTGTTCCACCATTATTGACTATATAATCTAAACCGCCTTCACGGGAGTAGTTTTGACGGATGGTATTTGTACCAACCAGTCCAGCGCGTCCACCTGTGCTTAATTCATCATGGGTACGACGAAACCAATAAACACAATAATCTGCTCTTCCTGGTACTTCTTGATATTTTTCTCTTAGTTGACTAACATAATCTTCTCCATATTCTTGCTGCATTTTGTTTTTTGATTGATAGGGAGGGTTGCCAATAATTGCATTTGCTTTTACCCAATCACAAAATAAAGCATCATCACAGCGAATATTTTGATCCAAATTATCCAGAGGAAGGGCGCGATCCATTTCTAAAGATAAACTGGTTTGTGCTACATTAAGTAGCTGATTTTCTTCATCTAATGCTAATTTTTTAGCAATCATTAAAGTTACTTTTGCTAGTTCTACAGCAAATGGTTTAATATCTAATCCATAAAATTGGTTTGTTTTTACTAAAGATATTGTACCTATACTAGATGTAGTTCGCAGACTGAAATTATCATGGATTTTGTTTAATAAACTGGCTTCTAATCTCTTGATTTCTCTATAGGCAACATAAAGGAAATTACCACTACCACAGGCTGGATCAAGGACTTTGAAATTAATTAATTCCTGTCTGAGTGCTAGTAATTCATTTAGCTTATTGGCTACATCAATTCTTTGTTGCCAGGGTCTAACAATTGTGGGTAAAACTACTTTTTGAATGTCTGCGGGACTGGTATAATGTGCGCCTAAAGCATGACGTTCTTCTTTGCCCATGCTAGATTCAAATAATGTCCCAAAAATAGCAGGTTCTACTTTTGACCATTTTTCTGACGCTGCTGATGCTAATAAATCGAGTTCGCCCCTAGTTAATGCAATTGGTTCAACTTTAGAGAATAAACCAGCATTAAAATAAGGAACATTTCGATAACGGCTATCTTGAGGTGCAGGACGGTCACTTCCCATTTGATTAAAAAGTCCACCAATTAAATCATAAGAACTGATTTTATTAGTACGACAATCATCTAAAAATTCACTAAATAATCCTCTAGGTAACAAATCAATATCTTCTGCAAATAAGGCAACAACGCACTGAAGAATAAATTTTTGGGCAATGTCTTTTTTTTCTCTTCTTTCCACTAAGCGATTAAAAACTTGAGCAACGTTATCTGCTGCTTTGCGTGTAACGTCAACTAAGTTGTTATTGAATAGCGGTTTACGATTTTCAGGAAATAGGAAGTTTAAGACGGTATAACGATTTGGTAAATCTTCTAATGTGACTTTATCTAATGGTTCTTGTAATTGAATATCAAAGTCATAAATCCAAAATTCATCAAAGTTACAAAGAATTACATATTGTGGACGATGGGGAACTAATTCCAGCCAATATTCAAAGGCTTGTTGATAGTGTCTTTCTAGTTTTTCACCCCATTTTTTCATTTCCATTAGTAACCGAGGTCGCCAAAGTAAATCAGCAAATTTGGTAGACTTTCCTTTAACTTTTACGCGATATTCTAATTCTGCTCCTGCTTCTTTATAACCTTGATGGTTGAATGCTTGAAATAGGCGATCGCAAAATACCTGTGCTTCTCCTTTTTCATCACCCTTCAACTGGCGAGCATATTCAACAAAACTGATAATTTTATTGCGTGTATCTTCCATTTGACTGTCAAAATATAATAAAAATTTACAAGAATATATTATACACTATAATTATATATGTATGTAAAGGATAACTGGGAGAATCGGCATTTTTAACAAAATGTAATAAATGTTTTATTTTTGTTTTATTTTGCTGTATTTTTGATGGTTTATTCACAATCAAATATCACTGTAAAATAACCAATGAGTAACCAGTAACCAATTTAGCAAAAATCATGTATCGCCCTTGACACAAGGTAAAAAATAGGGTAAACAAAACCATAAAACCCAAACAAAAACCCCATTTCCCCAAAAAATCCCAGGGCAAAAATAGGGAACAAAAAAACAAAAGTCCTCAAACAATTGCACCAACAAAAACCCTAAACAACCCCCCTTTACCTTCACGGATAGGCATAGCGAAACCACCACATACAACGTCACCTAATACGTCGTAGGAAACGAAGTCTAAGTCTGTGTAAGCACCGTTTTCTTCCAAGAAGTTAATAGCGGTGATAATACCACGACCTGCACAACCTACACCGGGTTCTGGACCACCAGATTCAACGCACTTAACACCACGGAAACCGGTCAACATTACTTCATGGAGTTCGAGGTCTTCTACAGCACCTCTTTCAGCAGCCAAGTGTAATACTGTGGTTTGAGCCTTAGAGTGAAGCATCAAACGGGTAGAGTCAGCTTTAGGGTCACAACCTACGATGAGAATGCGTTGACCCATTTCAGCCATAGCTGCGAGGGTGTTTTGAGAGGTGGTAGATTTACCGATACCGCCCTTGCCGTAGAATGCTATCTGTCTAATTTTTTCGTCGCTCATTGTTCCTAGTTCCTAGTATTAGTGGTTTACTGGTCTTTTGTTTGTTGGTTTCTCACGCCTTGTATCTACGGCAGTGAGCGTGTAATAGAACGTCGCAGCTTATGGAGGCGATCGCTCTACCAAACATAGATTTTGTGTTGTGTTCATAGTGTTTATTGGGTTGTAAGAATTACTGTTTTGTTAGTTGTCAATTGTCAATTCTCAATTGTCAATTGTGACTAAACTTCTTCAACAATGATGTTTTTGTTAACGCGATCGCGCAATCTCGATTCAATCGCAATCTTCAAAGTTGCAGTGCTACTTGGACATGAACCACAAGCACCTTTCAGAATTACTTTTACCTTATCGCCTTCAATATCGTAAAGTTCAACATCTCCCCCATCGGCGATTAAAACAGGTCGGACTTCTTCATCTAATACTTTTTGAATTAGGGCGATTTTTTGCACATTAGTTAATGGTTTTTGTTGCCCTACTGTGGAAATTTCTTTGTTAGCTGTTGCGCTATTTTTACTGGCGATTTCTTTCTCATACTCTTGCTTAACTTCTTTTATTATATCATCAATCTTCGCTAAACAAGAACCGCATCCGCCACCAGCTTTTACATAATTTGTTACCTGTTCTGCACTGAAAAGGTTATTCTGTCTTACTGCTTTCTTGATCTTAGCATCAGTTATTCCAAAACAGCTACAGATTAGGACACCTTCATCATCGTCATCATGTGCCGCTAAAGGAATACCACGATAGTTATAAATCGCAGCTTCTAAAGCTTCCTGACCCATAACAGAACAGTGCATTTTCGCTTCAGGTAAACCGCCCAAATATGCAGCGATTTCCTTATTTGTTACCTGCAAAGCTGCATCTAAAGTTAGACCTTTAACCATTTCAGTTAAAGCACTAGAAGAAGCGATCGCACTGGTACAACCAAAGGTTTGAAAACGAGCATCAAGAATTTTATCGGTTGCTTCTTCAATTTTCAAATGTAATCTTAAAGCATCACCACAAGCGATACTTCCTACATCACCCACAGAAACCTTTACACCAGGTTCATGATTATCTTCAATTGCGCCTTGGTTTTTGGGTTCGTAAAATAATTCTAATACCTTATCAGTGTAGTCCCACATAGTTAATTTTGGATTTTGGATTTTAGATTTTGGATTGATGATTGGTAATTGGTGATTGGTAATTGGTAATTGGTAATTGAAACAATATATTTGCTATTACCCATTACCTATTACCCATTACCTATTTACTAAAGTTTGCCCATGTTGTTGTAACCAACTTGCATCATCATTTTTGAAGGGAGATAATGCACGTAGTTTTTCAACAATTTCTGGCATGACTGCAATTACTTGATCAATTTCTTCCTCAGTGGTGTAGCGACAAAGACTGAAACGAATTGAACCATGTAAAGTAGTGTAGGGTAAACCCATTGCTCGTAAAACGTGAGATGGTTCAAGAGAACCCGAAGTACAAGCAGAACCAGAGGAAGCACAAATACCATGCTTATTCAAAAGTAACAGAATTGCTTCACCTTCAATATACTTGAAACCGATATTAGAAGTGTTAGGCAATCTATTATTTACATCACCGTTTACTTGACAATCAGGAATCTTAGCAAGTAAACTTTGTTCGAGGCGATCGCACAATTTTCTTTCTCTCTTTGTCGCCTCTTCTAAGTGTAACAGTTCCAGTTCCGCAGCTTTGCCTAAAGCGATAATTCCGGGAACATTTTCTGTACCTGCTCTACGTCCTCTTTCTTGATGTCCACCGATTAAGAAAGGACGGAATCTCACACCACGTTTTACATATAAAGCACCAATACCCTTGGGAGCGTGAATTTTATGACCAGATATGGTTAACATATCAATTGTACTGGTCTTCATATTCAAGGGTACTTTACCTACAGCTTGTACTGCATCAACGTGAAAAATAGCTCCATATTCTTTAACTCTAGCACCAATTTCTTCAATTGGAAAAATTGTGCCAGTTTCATTATTGGCATACATTACTGTTACTAAAGCAGTGTTGCCAGTGAGGGAAGCTTCCAACTCATTCAAGTCTATTTGTCCCTTATTATTAACAGACAAATAAGTAACTTGATAACCTTGAGTTTCTAACTGTTTGCAGACATTTAAAACAGCCGGATGTTCTACCTGGGAAGTGATGATGTGGCGTTTATCTGGTTGAGCTAATAACGCTGCTCTAATAGCTGCATTATCACCTTCAGTACCACAACTTGTAAAGACAATTTCCGATGAATCTTCTGCTCCCAATAAAGCTGCAACATTTTCTCTAGCTACTTTCACATCTTTAGCTAATTGACCGCCAAAAGTGTGCATACTAGAAGGGTTGGCATAGTAGTCCGTCAAGTAAGGTAGCATCGCCTCGACAACTTGAGGATCTACTTTTGTGGTTGCATTATTATCGAGATAGATGCAATTCTTTAACATTTCACTCACTATTTACTTAGTTATGATTTATTACTTATTGGATTTGGGTAATTGGTGATAGGTAATTGGTAATTGGTAATTGCTAAAAACTTCTTTACTGTCACCTGTCACCTGTCACCTGTCACCTGTCACCTAAATCGCTGCTTGTTGTTTTTTCAATTGTTCCGCTAACTTTTGGGAATAAGTGTTATACCAGCGTTCCCAATAATCTTGTTTATTGGTTAATTTTGCAATCACGCGGTTATAAGTAGCAAACCACATTTCCCAATAATCTTTTGATTCTTCTACACAACCACTAGCTGTAGGACAAACTGCTTTACATTGAGGAACTGTGTAAATAGTATTGGCGCAGTTTGTACACTTTTCAGAATCAATTACGTGCTTACCTTCAACTTCTTGAATTGCACCATTAGGACATACAGACACACAAAGATTACAGGAAATACACTGGCTAGTAATTGTGTAAGCCATGATTATTCTCCTTTGAGGTTTTGGGCTGTAGTAATGGGTAAATAGAGAAGGCAAAAGTGAGAAGTAAAAAGAACAGTATTCTTCAAACTTTTGAACGCCAGTTGCTTCAAGTCGGCAGAGCCGCCCAACGCACTGGCTCCTTTTGACTTCCTAAATATTCATTACTATTTCGCCTTTACATACTGCTCGTAAAACTCTAAAGCAACTTTTTCGATTACATCGTAAGCTTCAACAGTCTGTATGCCGGCTGCGTGCAGTTTCTCTTTAGGACAGTTGCCAATTTTGGAAACTAAAACCGCTTTGCAATCAGCAATTGCTTTCATTATATGGTCTGCGGTTGCTTCTTCACCGTATCCACCTTGACAATATTGATCAATTCGCCGATGTCCTGCATAACGAACTTCATTTCCATCAACTTCGTAAACTTGAAATTCCTTCGCGTGTCCGAAGTGTTGGTTAACTAAACCACCGCCTTTAGTGGCAACTGCAACGAGAATTTTTTCCTTAGTAGCTGTTTGTTTTTCAGCCTTAACTTTCTCTTTCGCTAGTTTAATTTCTGCTCTAAATTTCTCAATTCCTTCCTGTACTTCTTGACGTTTTTCTAAGTCATATTCTGGGGACATTTCCAAGAATTTCTCTTTAGTAAATTCCTGGCTGCGGTCTTCTCCTAATAATCCTACCGCATCGGCACGACACTGGCGACAGTGACGCATCATTTTCATGTTACCAGAACATTGATCCTGTACTTCTTTCAGTTCTTTGTTTGTTGGTCCACGTTGACCAGTTAAACCAAAATGTGTACCATGTTCTGGGGCAGAAATTAGCGGCATGATATTGTGCAGGAATGCACCATTCTCACGAATCATTTTGTTAACTTCTACCAAGTGTTGATCATTAATTCCGGGAATCATCACAGAATTAACTTTACACAAAATGTCAGCTTCTTTTAAAGCTTGCAATCCTTCCATCTGCTTTTCTAGCAGAATTTTCGCACCTTCTACACCTCTATAACGTTTGCGTTTATAGTGAACCCAAGAATAAATTTGTGCGCCTATTTCTGGGTCAATGGTGTTAAGGGTGATGGTAACATGATCTATATTTAATTGTTTGATGCGATCGATGTATTCTGGTAGCATCAAACCGTTGGTTGATAAACAAAGCTTAATATCTGGTGCTTTATCTGCAATCAACTCAAAGGTACGAAATGTTTTTTCGGGGTTTGCTAAAGGATCACCAGGTCCAGCAATTCCCAAAACTGTCATTTGGGGAATTTTACTCGCTACAACTAATACTTTATGTGCAGCTTCTTCTGGTGTTAGTAGTTCGCTAACTACTCCCGGACGGCTTTCGTTAGCGCAGTCATACTTGCGGTTACAATAGTTACATTGAATATTGCAAGCAGGAGCAACAGCAACGTGCATCCGTGCATAATGGTGATGCGCTTCTTCGCTGTAACAGGGATGGTTGGCGATGCGTGCTTTGAGTTTTTCGTCCATTTCTGGCGCTGTGTTGCTATCACAACCGCAACCACCAGATTTGGCTTTGAAATTGGGTTCCTGTTCGGAGGAGGTGAGGAGTCCTGTAGCCGGTAGTGTCATTGAATTTCGCAAACGTCGGTGGACTAGATGGCCACTGTGGGAGATGCCGTTGCTCCTTCCAATGCCTATGAACTGAAGTCGCGTTTATACTCTCTTTGCCCCAAGGGTTAATTTGGCAATAATATCAATTTTGGTAATTTATGATAGATTCTAAATTTTGGTGACATTTAATTCAAAATCCCAAATCTAAAATCTAAAATCTAAAATCCAAAATTGATCAGGCAATCAATCCTTGAAGTTTGGCTGGTGTGTGTTAACTTTGGGTTTTGGGTAGACGAGTACAGCCGCGACTTCCTTTCACTTCAGGCATGGTGCTATCTCATCCCTCCACTCACTTTTCGCTGCTGATTTGTTAAGGAGCGTTAAGTGATTGGCGATAAATGATTTATAGCAGCACTTTTCATAAGGCTTTTTGCTATCTCTAGGATAGGATTTATTGGATTTATTATGTTTGTACTCAAAAATATAAATCCTCATCTCTGCAAGGATTACAATAATTAAATAATATTTTTTCGGGTATGGGTGCTAGTATTTTTTAGTTGGGGTACGAGTATTTATGAAGTGGGGTTCAGGATTTCTTTGTACTCATTCAAAACCCAATACCTGTCAGGGTTGGGATAAAATCTTAGTTAATTTTCGCTTACATTTACAATGTACTCAAATCCTGATCTCTTTCTTCTGAAAGTCTTAATATATAAGGAATTTCAGGATTTTAGCTACATTTACAACTCTTTGCCTAAAGTTTTACTAAGTCCGAAAGATGTCTATTATATTCTGTATCTAGAATAGCATTTTTTTTCAGATAAAAATGCAGTTTATATTTTTTTAATTTTTCGGTAAGTATTCAGCTATCAGTCATCAGCTTTCAGCGAGTCGTTTGATTTTAGTGAGAGCATCCCAATTTTGAAAAAATAACCGTAGCAACACCAAAAAATCTCTTAAACTCTCTTACCTTTGTGTCCTTTGCGTCCTTTGCGTCCTTTGCGGTTCAATCATATCAGTCCCTTAGATCATTTTTTCCGTGAGATCAAAATAAACTTACACATTGGATGCTCCCGATTTTAGCTAAAGGCTGTCATCGTTTAATAATACTATAGTCTTAATGCAGATAATTTGCAAGTAATCTTATTTTGTTTAAGGGAGGGAATAGAAATAAGTAATCATTTATCAGTAATCAGTAATCAACTTTCAGATTTAAATATACAGGTTGCTGAAATTATACTTTTTGAAAGTTTTTCATAATTTGTCTAGGTTTCACAGCTTTTTAACAGGGAAATTTACAGACTAATATTTGTGTTTTTTATGATTTTTGCTGATAGCTGAATGCTGATGAATAGGGAATAGGGAATAGGGAATGAAAAATAATCTCAAGTTAGGTGACAGTTGACAGGCAATGGTAAAAATAAATAAGTCTTGCTGAACTTTTGGCAATGACTAAACTGTAATTATGGCAAACAAATATATATATAAGGATGGGAATTTTTATGAAAGCTATGGTGATACGTCGTTATGGTTCTCCTGAAGTCTTGCAATATGAAGAGGTAGAACAACCAAAAATCAAACCTGATCAGCTATTGGTGAAGGTTCACGCTAGTAGTGTTAACCCCATTGACTGGAAAACCCGCAAAGGGATGTTAAGCATTTTGACTGGAAACAAATTTCCCCTGATTCTTGGTTTTGATGTCGCTGGAGAAGTGGTGGCAGTTGGTTCACAGGTGACGCGCTTTAAAGGAGGTGACGCTATTTATGGCAGTACCAGCTTTCCAGGGGGTGCTTATGCAGAGTTCGCTGCCATCCCGGAAAATTTAGCAGTTGCCAAACCCACCAACATGAGTTATGAACAAGCAGCCACCGTCCCATTAGCAGCGTTAACGGCTCTCCAATCTCTGCGAGACTTGGGAAATATCAAATCAGGTCAAAAGGTATTGATTAATGGTGCTTCGGGCGGTGTAGGGGTGTTTGCGGTGCAAATTGCTAAGGCTTTGGGTGCTGAGGTGACTGGTGTTTGCAGTGCTAAAAATTTGGATTTGGTGAGGTCTTTGAACGCAGATTTAGTTATTGACTATACGCAACAAGACTTTACAAAAGGTAATGTGCAGTACGATATTATTTTTGATGCGGTTGCCAAAAAATCATTTTCTGATTGCAGAAAAGTTTTAACGCCCAATGGGGTTTATGTATCAACTTTGCCTATACCGGAGGTCATTTTACAGAGTGTTTTAACAGCGTTTCTTCCTGGTCAAAAGGCGAAAATTGTTTTGGAAAAGCCGAATAGTCAGGATTTGGGTTATTTGAAGGAATTAATTGAGGCTGGGAAGTTACGGACAGTGATTGATCGCACATATCCGTTACAAGAATTAACAGAAGCTCATCGGTATAGTGAGGGTGAAAGGACTGTGGGGAAAATTGCGATCGCAATTACACATTGAGTCAAGTTTCGCGCAAAGAGGCAAAGGAGCAAAGTTGGTTGGTGTATCTTGCAGTAATTTGAAAATTGCACTAAACTTAGTTTATAAACTAAGCTAAAAAACCGTGGAAACTGTAAATATCCATCAAGCTAAAACAAATCTTTCACGTCTGTTATCCCGTGTAGAACTGGGTGAGGAAATTATCATCTCTAACCGGGGTGTTCCTGTGGCCAAGTTAGTTCCTTTTAGTGTGTCATCTAATAGACGTGACAGTTTAGGGCAAGATAAAGGACTTTTTGTAGTACCAGAAGACTTTAATGCACCCTTACCAGATGATATTTTGGCAGCATTTGAGGGTAGTGAAGAGTGAAATTTTTATTGGATACTCAATGTTGGTTATGGTGGTTTGCCCAACCAGAGCGTTTAAATGAAGAGGCGATCGCACAGATAGCTAATGAAAACAACGAACTATGGCTTTCTGTTGCTAGTGTGTGGGAAATGGGGATAAAAGTGGCAATTGGTAAGTTACCATTACCAGCACCACTAGACGGTTACATTTCTAGTCGCATGGTGCGGTTAGGTGCGAAATATCTGGAAATTACAGCTTCTCATGCACTTAGAACAGCTATTTTACCCTTACATCATCGAGATCCTTTTGATCGAATGTTAATAGCTCAGGCACAAATGGAGGACACGACAATTATTACGGCTGATCCAATGTTTAAAGAATATCAAGATACTGCTATTCTTTGGGCTGGTCATAAAAGTTAGGAAAGTTAGAAAATTATATCTAGTACCATTATTGAGTTAACAAATTATGATTACCACCGTTGAGCGTCGTTATAGTTTAGATGAATATCGAGCTATTGAAGAAAAAGCGGAAGGACGTAATGAATATCATGATGGAGAAATTGTACCCATGCCAGGAGGATCATTAAATCATAGCCGTATAGGTCGAAATATTTTGACATATCTTACCTATCTGCTGCGTGATACTCAATTTGAAGCTATTAACAGCGATTTACGGCTATATATTCCTCAACATAACCAGGGAGTATATCCTGATGTTATGGTTTTTGATGGTGAACCACAACTAAATGATAATCGCAAAGATGAGGTTTTAAATCCTATTTTAATTGTGGAAGTATTATCTCCTTCTACAGCAGACTATGATCGTCAAAGTAAGTTTAGAATGTATCGTTCAATTCCTAGTTTTTGTGAATATTTATTAGTTGAACAGGATGAAGTTTTTATAGAAAAATATAGTAAGCAAGATCAAGGTTGGTTATTGGGTGATTTTAATGATTTAGAGAAATCTATTTTTTTAGAGTCTGTGGGTGTAGAATTACCGATTAAAGAAATTTATCGTAGTGTTAGTTTTGGGTGAATAGTTGTGGCCTTTGCATTCGACCCCAGACGGAATGCTATATTATTAGTTGCAGGTGATAAATCAGGTGGAAGTGAAAGTCGTTTTTATAAGCAACTGATCAAAACTGCTGATGCTAGATTTGATGTACATTTAGCTCAACTAAAAAAACAATCAGAAGAAAAGAAAGGATAAAACAATGGGGAAAACTTTAAAGGAAAAATTAGAACAGTTATCACCAGAAAGACGACAAAAAATTGAAGAAGAATCTAAGTTGCTAATTGCTGAAGAAATGGCACGACAACAATTGAGATTAGCACTTAAACTCACTCAGGAACAAATGTCAGAAGTAACTGTTTCTCAAATGGAAAATCGTACTGATTTAATGCTTGCAATTTTGCGAAAGTATATTACTGAGATGGGTGGTGAGTTGCGTCTTGTTGTTGAATTTCCAAACCATCCACCTATTAATATATTAGATATCTCGGAAATTGAAGAATTGGAATCAAAAGCGAGTTAATTTTCATAAAAACTCAAGTTGATTCTTCATATCTTCTGATGCAAGTGTTTCCCAAATTAGAATTAAAGTATTTAATATTTCACCAATTGAACGACGTTTTTGATCACAATATGTAATTCCTGCATGATTTATACCACTACGATGAAGCATGACAAAATCATCATCATGAGTTATCAAGATCCGGTTTTCAGATAAAGCAAAAGTAATTTGTTCTCTATCTGACACACCAATTAATCCTGCTTCTGAAGTTGTAGTCACATTAATTCCTCGACGACGTAAACCTAACGCAATGGCATTACTAACACTTTCATCTAAATGGAACTTAATTTTTTCTGTCATTGCGCTGTTTCAGTTTTTGTTGCAAAATCGAAGGAGTTTGTGCTTGGATTTCTTGGATGAAAGCTTCTGATTCTGATATTTGTTGCCTAATTTCCTCTCGATGATCATGATAATATGCTAACGCTGCATAGACATCGGATAAAGTAATACTAGGATAGTGGTAGAGAATTTCATCAGGTGACATTCCCATTTGTTCATGCCAAATCACAATATCTTGAACTCGAATCCGATGTCCAGCTATCCGGGGTTTTCCTCCACAAATACCAGGAGTGATTTCTATATGTTCTTTGATTATGTTAAGGGACATATCTATGATTTAGAGAATTATGTAAGCCGATTATATCACTATTTTAGTGGAGATGGTAAATGGTGGGTTACTGTGCGTCAATATTATTAGACATCTCCAGAAAAGAAATTATGGAACTTATTTATGGGGGCAGGGCGAAGCTTATGGGATATCTAGATGTCTGATTTTTCCGTTAAATTATCGCCCATAAGCTTCGCCCCTACAATTTATGACAAATTAATACATTCTATTGTGGAGATGTCTATTGTATTTTACTACTTGATTAGCTCAGGTGCCTAACCCACCCTACGATTATTCTGTTTCTTCTCCTGTATTGACTTTTGGCGGTTTCTTATAGGTGAAAGTAAAAGTATCTCCACTTTTAATCACTTGGTTAATTTCACTATAAAAAGGATAGTCACCAATTCCACTCATACAAGCCCAACCTCTCGATCTTGTTAATGCAACAAATAGCTGATTTCGTAAATTAGGATCATTTTCATTTTCTGCAATTTTATCAATTCCAACAACATAAACCATATTAGCCTCATTTCCTTTTGCTCGATGAATACGAGAAATTGTTACACCTCCTTCACACCAAAATTTATCTTGATTTAATGTTCCAGCTTGAAAATTTGGATTTAGCTGATTCAGTGTTTTAGCAGCTGCAATGTAAATATCAATTCCTTCTTTCATCAAGAACTTTCCTACTTCTGTTTCCAACTGACCTGCATCTCTCACTGAACCTAAAACGACTATTAAAATATCTCTACTAGGTTTTAATCCATCTTGCTCAAGATTATATTTAATTCTTGCTGCTAAAGCTTCTAATTCTTGAGATCGAGATTCATAAGTTTCAAATTCAAGAACTGGTTTTTCCCATAATTTAGGAACAGGATTTGGCGAATTTTCAGGAGGACGATGTAAAACAATTTTTTGCCCAGGAGGACGAAATTCCCCTTCTTTAACTTGATAACCAATAAATTCCCAACTCTTCTTGTTTGTTAATCCTTGTAGCATTCCATCGGAGCGCAATAATCCCATGCCAATTGCGTGAGCAGCTGTTAGAATTTCTCCAGGAGTTCTATAACAACGGTGCATTATTTGACTTTTTTTAATTCCACCTTTATGTTGTCCAGATACTAAATTTGTCAAACTTTTACCAAATAATTCTTTAGCCATTGGTATTTTTAAACTATCTAAACTTTGAGCTTCATCATAAGCCCATATTAGACAACGTTGTTCAGAAGATTCATTGTCAACAGGACGTAAAGCTTGATAAGCCATCCAATAAATAGCTTGTTTAGATTCATTATTTTCTTCAAATTTTCTTTCATCTTCACTTACAAGATCTTGACCTTCATCAATAAGAATAGCATCAAAAAGAGGTTGAATTTCTTTCCCATCTAGCAATCTCTTAGTACATTCAGCTAATCCTTCACTTGGGCTTAAACCCGGAATAACTCTCAGAGATGAAACGCCATGTTTCTCGCAAATAGTTGAATATAAACCTGCTCTATAACTACCACCCCAAGCATGAAGAACTTTTAGTTTTCTCCTAACTTTTTCATCATAGGAAATATCGCCATTACTAAATCTTTTTAACCAACGATCTATTAAACTTTCAATCTGCTCATATAAAGAACGGGTAAAAAACACTAAAGCAATATCCCAATCAGGATGTTTTAAATACATATTAGCAGCTTTTTGGCACAATAAAACAGTCTTACCTGAACCTGCAATTCCCCGTATTCTTTGCGCTCCTGGAGGAATTTCTTTACCAATATGTTCTTGTTGTAAGTCAGTTTCATAAAGCCACTCACCAAGAATTGAAAGAATAGCTGATCTATTTTTAGTATGAGAAAAAGTAGCTATAGAAGGTTTACGAAGTACAGGAGTCCCACTAATAACAGCACGCAATACTTTCCATTGTTCATCATTGATATGATCTCCTGTAACCATTGGTTGTGATTGGTAAATTCTTTCAAAAAAAGCTGTTTTACCCAAATTATTTTTAAATATAATAGGAGGACAATTAGGTAATTGATCAAAACCTTTTTGTTGCCACTCTTCTATGGTAATTTTTGGTAAAGCAACTAAAGCACGTCCTGTAATTTTGCGAAAAATAGTATCTTCTCGATCACAATATCCTAATAATGTTTGTAATGAACGATTAGAACGTTGTGCAGGATTGGAAAGCACTGTACTATCATGTGTAAATTCCCATTGATCACCATTAACAGCTACAACTTGATCAATGCTAATATTTTCTATTTCTATAGAAATTAATCCCAATTCTCGATCAACAATCAGAATGTCTGGTTCTTTTCTGACTTCTCCTACTTTAGAGAATAAGGGATAACGCCAATATCCTATACAATCTCGACTAGAAAAACTGTCTTTAGTGGTTTTCCAAATTTTCTCATGAGTATCATGTTTGTCATTGGATATAGCTTCACTGGTGATAAATTTGCGTTCATTGTCAGTCATGATTACATCTCCTTTATTTTGAGAACTTACCCAATTTAGTCATAGCTATTTTACGTAAAAGCGCATAAATAATTTCAATCAACAGATTTGTGATATTTGATGCACCCTACAATAAATATTTAATGTGAAACTTGCGTAAGTTCTACTTTTTACCCACGCTACACCACCTACCCAAACCTGAAAAGCGGAAAAAAGCGGATCGCAAAAAAATTTACAAAAAAGGACGGAAAAAGACTGATAAGTACGGATAAAGTATGCTAAAATTACCTATGTCGTGTTACATTTCTAAATATGCAGATTCACGAACTACTACAATTAGTGGATGACGCTGTTTATCTCAACACAGGTGAGCATCTGAACGACATACAACGCGCAGTTATTGAAGGTTCGCTCAATCATCACAAGTATGCTGATATTGCTGAAAACTGTGGTTGTAGCGCGGGTCATGCAAAGGATGTAGGTTATGAACTTTTACAATTGTTATCTGATATTTTTGATGAACCAGTTGATAAACGAAATCTTAAATCTGTTCTGGAACGACAGGGAAATGTAAATATTTCTTTCGGTGAAAAGAGTAAAATTAATCATAGTTTAATTGGCTGTATAAATATTAGTTCTACAAATCCTAAAAATAAATCAGATAAAAATAATTCTATTTATCCTAAATTAAAACAGCGTAAAAATAATAAAACTCAGTCAGAAAAAATTGACAAGTTAAGGTATTTTGGTTTAAATGATGAACAAATTGCAGAAGTGCTAGATTTACCTTTAGAGGTTGTAAAGCAGGTAGACTCGGAATAATCAAGCTTTTAATTTTTACGGTGATTTTTCCTTGGTATCTTTCATCTGTACGCAATCAATGTTATAATTACACCAATTCTTGAGTATCCTATTATGAGCCAAATTCTAACTCTGGAACTGAGTGATCAAATAGCGATCGCTATTCAGCAACAAGCTAATAATATTGGTATTTCTCCAGAAAGTTTAGCAACAACATTGCTAGAACAATATTTTAGTCGAGTTTTGGTAGTACCTACAGATGCACAAAAAGAATTAGCACGGGCAAAATTTGAGCGTCATTTTGGCACACTTAATGTTCATAATAGTACAAATATTGACAATGAAAGCATTGATGCAGATTTAGCTAAAGATTATATGCTGTGATGACTTCTTCAGGACTAAAAGATTCTTCATCGTCCTGGGAAATTAAATAACTTTCTATTTGTTTTAAGCGTTTCCATTCTTCATAACTAATGAGAGTCGCTATTGCTTTTCCTGCTTGTTCAATAACAATTGATTTTTCCCCCTGAGTCAGACTATCTAGGAAATCAGTCAAATGTTCTCGAACTTGAGAGGCATTTACTTGAGTCATAACAACTTCCTAATAAACATATTCATTATTCTAACATAACATTATATCATCTTTGCTGAGTCATTGCCATCACATTTGCAACAGTTAATTCTAAAATATTACCCAGGGTGGGAAGTGTATCATTATCGGCATAAATAAGCGGTAATTCTTGATTTTCCCATACCCAAATTTGCTTTCTTTGAATGTCAATTAACCAAGCAAGCTCTGTTTCATTACTCAAGCAATGTAGGATTTTCTGTTGTATATCTAATGTACTTTTATCAGGAGAACGAATTTCAATTAACCAGTCTGGTGAACCTTGTAGGGGTCCATCTTCATCTGTAAAACGTTCACTTTTCACAACCGCAATATCAGGTACAAAAGACATGGGAGGAACAATACACCGCAATTCTTGAATAGCTTCGTAAGCTGTAGTTTGGCTGTTGATGGCGTTAACAAGGTTGCGTTGGAGGCGAGAATGAAACAGCGTTGGCATGGGTTTTTGCTGGGCTTTTCCCTGGATAAACTCCCAAGCAGGAGAGGCTTCAATATTGGGTTGTTGAAGAAAATTGTCTAATGAATTGGTGAGGGTTGAAAATTTCATAGTTGCTGTTATTTATTGTTCACATTTTTGGTAATGTCATTCATTTCTCTGTTCAATATATTGTTTGGTTTGCGGTGCTGCTAATGTCATAGGGCTAATAACTACTATTTACATAAAAATTAGGCGAATTCGTAAGTCTTGATTATAACACAATATAAAAACCCAAGCTAGGTAAAATTCTATAATCGCTAAATTTTTCTTCCTACCTATTGCTATTTTGTATTCCCCTCTACAGAAAATAAAATCCTAAAACAAAATAAAGAAATCGGTCTTTTGACTACCAAAACTCTACACTAATAATAGTAACAGCAAATACATAAAACCTTAATTTCCTGTCATTAACACAACTTTTCACATCAACTGAGTACAACTTAATATATCTCAAAATATCTTGCCTAAATCGCTGTAACTCTCACAGGCAAATAGATTTAATTGAGTACAAAAAACCTCAAACCCTATCCCATAAATACCCGTACCCCTGTAATAAAAATCTAGTACCCCTACCCCAAGAAAGAATGTAAATTTGTGTTAAATATCTGTTAAATAGGGGTTTAAACCTATTGAGTACAATCTTAATAAATTCAATAAATCTAATCGGTAGCTGGGATTTTCTCTGCTTTCAAGTCACCTGGTATAAGCAGAAAAACACAACATGGCTCTTTTAACCAGACAGTACCGATGCAACAGTCTCTAGACAGTCTCAAAACCCAAACTGCAAATACAGACTCGCGGAAAAATCTACTCTCTGGCGATTTTTTAGAGCCATTAATGAGTGATTTTCGCATCATTTTTGAGCGTGATCCAGCCGCACGAAATTGGTTAGAGGTGATCTTTTGTTATCCTGGTTTTCATGCTCTTTGTTTACATCGTCTCGCTCATTGGTTACACATTCGTAAAGTGGGTTTTATTCCCCGTTTAATTTCTCATTGGGGACGATTTTTTACAGGTATTGAAATTCATCCAGGGGCAAAAATTGGTAAAGGTGTATTTATCGATCATGGTATGGGTGTGGTAATTGGTGAAACTGCCATTGTCGGCGATTATACACTCATTTATCAAGGTGTAACTCTCGGTGGAACTGGGAAAGAAAGCGGTAAACGTCATCCCACTTTAGGTAATAACGTGGTTGTGGGTGCAGGTGCGAAGGTTTTGGGAAATATTCAAATTAGCGATCGCGTGCGGATCGGTGCAGGTTCTATCGTTTTACGTGATGTTCCTCCTGATTCTACCGTCGTTGGTATTCCTGGGCGCATTATTTCCCAAAAACAGAAAAAACGCATTTCTCCCTTAGAACATGGAAAATTACCTGATGTGGAAGCAGGTATAATTCGTTCTTTGCTTTCCCGCATTGAACAACTTGAACAACAAGTAAAAACTCTCAAAAATCATCAACAAGATGATGTATAGCAATGGAAATATCGGTAGTTCACAAATTGATGATGGAGTTTTCTCGAAAAAAGGGTTTTCCTCCTGACTCCTGACTCCTGCTATATAAGTAAACTGTAAACTTTGCCTATCAACGAGCAGTAATTTATGTCCTTGAATGGTAACTTTTTGGCTTTAGGTGAACAATTTTTGGAAGTTCCTTTGAGCGATCGCTCAGAAATTTTTCACCACTTGCAAGAGTTAATGATTGCCTGTGCTTGTGAACCAGATGGTTCTTTAAGAGTGCAAATTAATAGCTTCAAAGAAGCAGTGATTGTGCAAAATACCATCATGCAATTTTTAGCTTCTCGTGAGGAATTAGTGGAATGGTTAGAAAGTTGTTGGTACTGCGGTTATAATGGCTAATTCTCAAAACCGATGTGAGTGATACAATTCACGACTTATCTCAGGTTTAATCACCACAATATCAGAAGTAAATTCAAGATGCAAATTTAATTTATCTTCTGTCATAGTCAAAGTTATTGTTCACTCACAATTTCGCTTGCATAATCAAGACAATTAACCTAAGCTTAGGTTTCACTTATTTTTTCCGATCTGCTAAATCTCCAATTTCTCTGACATATTTTCTTCTGTAATGGAGTGAAATTAGCAGGTAAATCTGTGTCTATTTTGATATTTTGAACGTCAACTTATGGTAAACGGTAACAGCGATAAGAAATTATTGCAATTTCTACATAGCGAACTGTCACTTTCAAAAGCTGATATTGCTGTTGCTTTGCGACATCGTGAATTTGATCAAGGTCCCATTCCCATGCTGCTTTGGCAATATGGTTTGATAGATTTACAACAGTTAGAAAAGATTTTTGATTGGTTAGTCGAACAAGGTTAAACAATTGAAAATTGACAATTGACAATTGACAATTAAACAATATCAGGATCTTCCAGAAATATATATTCTGACTCCTGACTCCTGACTCCTGACTCTTGACTTCTTAATTATGAGGTAAATATTATGATTACGAGTTTAATTGCTGGACTGAGTATTTTGTTACTGACAGGACTTACTAATAGCTATATTAGCTACTGGCTATTTGTAGAACATCCCAAACATGAGCAAAATAAATCTTCCTAAATGATACCGAAATTTAGTTTCCTAACATACAGATGTGGTGTGAGTTATTGAGCAATAATTAAATATTATCAACTGTTTGGAATAACTCCTGTTATTTTTAGCAGTTATCTACAAAAATTAATATTTGCTTTATATCTATGTGGAATGGCCATTGTAGCATTAAAGGACATTAGTAAAAACTAAGAATTCAGGATTCAGGAGTCAGAATATTTGATCAATACTTAGATGATCAAATACTGTTTTGTGGCGTAAACGTCAAAAATCTGACCACTAATAGCTGAACGTTTACAGTAAAAACTTGGCTAGAGGAATGTTTGAGATGAGTCAAATTAGTATTAATGATACTACGTTACGTGACGGGGAACAAGCGGCAGGAGTTGCTTTTAACTTAGAAGAAAAAGTAGCGATCGCCAAATTTCTCGATGCCATTGGTGTACCAGAATTAGAAGTAGGTATACCCGCAATGGGAGAGGAAGAAATTCTTGCTATCAAAGCAATTTCTGAGTTAAATTTAGATACTAAATTACTAGCTTGGAATCGTGCAGTTATCTCAGATATAAAAGCCTCTATTGCCTGTGGAATCAAAAGAATACATATTGCTATTCCCGTTTCTGGTATTCAAATTGCCGCCAAATTTCATGGTCAATGGCGAGTTAGTTTACAAAGACTAAAAGACTGTATTAACTTTGCTCTAGATCATGATTTATGGGTAGCAGTAGGGGGAGAAGATTCTTCTAGAGCAGATGAAAATTTTCTCCAAGATGTAGCTTTATATGCTCAAGAATGGGGTGCATCTAGATTTCGTTTTTGTGATACAGTGGGAATCCTTGAACCTTTTAAAACTCACCTCAAAGTTAAACGATTAGTATCTACTTTATCAATTCCCGTAGAAATTCACACCCATAATGATTTTGGTTTAGCAACTGCTAATGCTATTGCGGGAATTAGAGCCGGCGCACTTTCTGTCAATACCACCGTGAATGGTTTAGGAGAAAGAGCAGGAAATGCAGCTTTAGAAGAAGTTGTTATGGCTTTAAAACATATCTACAATGTTGACTTAGGAATTGATACAAAAAATTTCTTAAAACTATCTCAATTAGTTGCTAATGCTGCCGGTGCAAACGTGCCACCTTGGAAAGCAATTGTCGGTGAAAATACCTTTGCTCACGAGTCAGGAATTCATGCTGATGGTGTCATCAAAAACCCAGAAACCTATGAACCATTTGCACCAGAAGCAGTAGGTTGGGAACGTCGTTTAGTCATCGGTAAACATTCTGGAAGGCATTTATTATCTAACTTATTAGCACAGCATGGGATATTTTTGAATGACGAAGAAACCCAAGCTGTTTTAAATGCAGTTCGCCATGAATCAACCATCAAAAAACGCAATCTTTCTCCAGAAGAATTGTTGAATTTAGTACAAGAACAGAGGTATTTTCATGCAGCGAGATGAGATAGAACTAAATGATCCACCAGTGTTTGAAATTGGTGAAAAAGTCCGAGTTAAGAAACTCATCAAAAATGATGGTACTTTTCCAGGGCGAGAAATTGGGGAAGTTTTAGCCAAAATTGGAGACGTTGGTTATGTGGCAAGTATAGGAACTTTTTTACAAGCTTACTATATTTATGCCGTACATTTTTTAGATACAGGGTACATCATCGGTTGTCGCAAAAGAGAACTAGAATCTGCTGAGGAAACATCAAATGAAAGTCATGCTACGGACGAATGATGCTGGAACTTTGGTTGTCTATGTCGCTAAGAAAGACTTAGAAGAAGAAGTTGTGAAACAAACAGACAGTGATGCAGGTAAAGTTCTCACTTTAGCTAATGGTTGGGAATTAGAATTTAGTGAAATTCCTACTCAAGAAAGTTTACCTCAAACTTTAGAAGCTAAACGTCTGTCCTAAGATTATCTCAGGATTTTATCTCAGGATTTTATCTCAGAATTTAGCTATCAGCATTCAGTTATCAGCTAATACTTAAAAGCTGAAATAAAAAGAATCAGAATTAATGAAGAAGAATATGTAATTTTCTAAAAATTCATACTTCTGAATTTTCCCCATTGCTGTTCTTCGCTGAATGTTGATAGCTAATATTATTTTCTCTCATTTTCTCTCGTGAGGGTTATCAATATGGGTGAAAAATATCTCACATTATCTGAAGTGAATCTGGAAGGACAGTTTTTAGGTTTTGTTGGTAACAAAACCGAAAAATATAAACATTTGCGTTTAGCTATTCCTGGGGGAACTTTAAAAATTAAAATTCCCCAAGATTTACTTTGTTCCTTGGTTGCTAATTTAGTATCTGGTGAACAAGTTATCATTCATGCTATTAGTAAATTAAATCCACGCACCAGTAAACTTAAACTTATTGCTTATCGAGTTCAACAAGTTGGTTTTTGTCCTATTCATTACCAACTACCAGAAAATACAGCTAAAATTATGGTTTGTCAAAAATCAGGCTGTGTGAAACGAGGTGGTAAAGGTTTATTATCAGAATTAGAAAAAACTTTGTGCGATCGCGGTTTACTGCATAAAGTCAAAATTGAACACACCGACTGTCAAAAACGTTGTAGTAGCGCCCCTAATTGTGTTTTAATGTTGGGTAAAAAACAATATAATAAAATTCATCCAGAGGCGATCGCATCTTTGCTAGAAAATCATTTAACTTAATAGACCTCTCCAAAATAGAATGTATTAATTTGTCATAAGTTGTCATAAGTTGTCATAAGTTGTCATAAGTTGTAGGGGCGAAGCTTATGGGCGATAATTTAACGGAAAAATCAGACATCTAGATATCCCATAAGCTTCGACCTGCCCCCATAAATAAGTTCCATAATTTCTTTTCTGGAGATGTCTAATAGGCATCTGGTGGTAATGAATGTAGGGACAATTCATGAATTGTCCCTACCAAAGGTTTCAGGTTATGCTTATTTAATTTTCGGAGATATGAGAGATAAGCTGTTGTGCATTTAATTTGTATAAGTGGAACAGGCATCTTGCCTGTTAAACAAGAGTTCAGAATATTAGAATTATACAATTAGGACTTACGCAAGATGTGACTAAAAACCTTATTCTTGCGTAGGGGTAATTCATGACTTACCCCTACTTTCGTTTCCTTTTGCGTAAGTCCTGACAATTTAGCTGTGTAACAGCTTATCTAATGATAAATTAACAAATTTCCTAACAACGTATTAATTCTTATTAATCCTTGTTAATATTGTAACTTTTAATTACATTTTTCTGTTCAAAAGTTAAGAGTTTTTAATCTTCAGGCAGTTGACAGAAAACCTAAAAAAAACTGATAAACAAAGTAAATATAACAAAATAGCAGATTTACAAGCAAAAAATATGTATTTTATCCCAATAAATCTTTGATAAAAAAGATATCTCGTAAATCCTGACTATTATCTTACCAAAATAGCACTATAGTCATCCGGTTTGATTTCTGAATTTATCTGTGTAGGCAGGCAAGAGGCAATAGTTCGACTTCGCTCACCAACCAGGCAAAAGGCTTTTAGAGAATTTTGGTGTACGGAGTTTTTTTCAATAATCAAATAGGAGTCCTATATAAACAAAATAGTAATTAACTTGTTAAAAATATTGATCCTCACTCAGCCTGAATAAATTTAAAAATATCAGTACTGGTAAAAGTTTGGTTTTTAGCAAAAAAATGCTATAACAGTGACACGAAACAAATGTATAAAAGTGTGAGGAGTACAACTTTGACTACACGCAAATTCGCCAACATTATCTCAGCCAACTGGATGCAGTTTTTAAGCATCAATCTATTAGGATGCCTTTTACTATCTACATCTGCCGGCATAAAACCCGCGTCTGCGGTTGATAACTCAGTTCCTGCTACTGTCAGCAACGAACTAGAAACCCAGCTAGAAACAGTATCCAGCCAAAATTTCAGTCAAGAATCTCAAGATACAAAATCTCAAGATACAAAATCTCAAGATACAAAATCTCAAGATACAGTTATTGAAAACAATCAACCGCTGAAGTTTTCCCCAGCACCCGAAACTATCTCACAGCTAGATTTCTCTACCAGCCTCGGTGATACCTTTCAACCAGCAAATCAAAACTCTTCTGTTAAAAAGTCTTCTTTTCAGCCCAAACCACCTCAAACCATCGCTCAAGTAGATCCCTCTGCTGGTACAACTGTAGGTGATACCTTTTCAGAAGCAAATAGACTACGCCAGGAACTACTGATTGATCCCATTATTCAAATCGCTGAACCCCTCAAAGGTGCCCCTGGTTCCAGTGCCGGTACACCCACTGCCTATGGTGCAGGTTGGGGACAAGCCTTTGTTGGTGGTGGACTATTCTTTCCTTTTGATGGCAAAGTAGATGGTTCTATGTCTGTCGGTTTTGGTTTAGGAAACCCAGTCAAATCAGCAGGTCTAGAAGTCGCCTTCAATATTATCAGTCTCGGTGGTCAAGATAACTTCTTTGGAGACTTTGCTGATAGTGGCACCGTAGGCTTAAAACTACACAGAATCCTGTCCAGGGATACAGCCGTAGCCGTTGGTTGGTCAAATGCCATTAAATGGGGAGAAGCAGATATTCCCCAAGAGACTATTTATGGTGTAGTTAGCCAGAGATTTGACGCACTCTCTGTTTCTTTGGGTGTTGGTAGTGGCAGCTTCAGATCCAAAGGTGCTAGAAATGCCGGTGAGAATGATCCTAACTTATTTGCCAGCATAGGTTATAGAGTCACACCACAAGCATCCCTCGTTAGTAGTTGGACTGGAAGTGGTCTTAACTTAGGTGCTTCTTTTGTTCCCTTCAAACAAAGTCCTATGGTGATCAATGCTATCTTTACCGATGTCACTGACAACCTTAATAGTTCTGGATTTACTTTAATTGCAGGTTATAGTCTTCAGTTCTAAAATTTGTTTTTTCCACTACGGCAATTTCACCTAAAAAGGGCAAAACCATGATTAAACAAAAATTGACCCTCACCTTGGGTTTAATCTCTATATTATTAGGTTCTTTGGCTGCTTCTCCCCCCAGAGCCAATGCCGGTCAACAAACAGTCCCAGGAACTACCTCAGAGTCATCCACTTTGGCTGGGGATACTTTGGCAGTTCTTCAACTTTTGCAAGTAGGAACATCAACAATAACAGGTATTTCTGTTAGTTCTGCTGATGGTGGTAATGTCATTCTTACTATTGAGAACCCCCAAATTCAGAATAACTTGATTGCTGCTGCCGCTGCAGTAATCTCTACAAGCACCACACCTGAGTCTCAAGCTATTGTTAGCTTATTCTCAGGTGTCACTACTGGGAATCTACCTACTATTAATGTTCCCGGAGTTTCTGCATCATTGGCCTCTGCATTAATCTCTGCCGTGAATAATCTCATTGTTCGAGATTCAAGTGGTGCGGTCATCAGTGTAGATATCAATAATTTAGAGGCAGCTATTACAGCCTACAATAAACTTGTCCAGGATACTGCTCCAAATAATCTCCAAGCATTATCACAAGATCCAACTTTCAGAGCAATTCGTAATGCTCTCAAAACCTTGAGAGACTCTTTAAATCAAATAAGCAATTAGTCAGAAATGAAACCCAGTATCTACACAATCAAAATCTAAAAGATTGTCATAGAAAGCTGGCAATAATGATCTCCTGACTCATTGAACTCTTGACTCCTAGAACTCCTCAATATAAGTTGTGCATCACCCTTGTAGAGACGTTGCTTGCAACGTCTCTATATATATGACCGGAGATGTCTATTTAGGGCTTGCTGAAAAAGTCCTTTCGTGAAGATTAAGGAGTTTATCATTAATATCTGTACCTCATAATAACGGAAACTGCTGTAATTAGGGTTTGCTGACCTGTCACCTGTCACCTGTCACCTAGCTTTCACAGATAACTTTTTCAGCAAAGCCTAATTAGGGTTTGCTGAATAAACCTAAAACCTTGATATATCAAAGGTTAGAGGCTGATAAACACAGAAATTAGTGCAAGGGTTTTGAAGGGTATACCGGAAAAAGTGTGCATTTTTTGGGAT
>NZ_BJCE01000049.1:0-27475 GCF_005402885.1 Sphaerospermopsis reniformis | reverse complement strand
CATTTTTTGGGATTTCAAGAGATGGCAAAGAAATTTTCAAATCTCCTCCTGACTCCTGACTCCTGACTCCTGACTCCTGACTCCTGACTCCTATGCCCTCACGGAAAGACTTTCTCAGCAACCCCTATTTACTGATATTCTGCATTAATAAGCTTTATAGCGTTGGTTTTTCCAGGTTGAAATATTAACTGTATCCGAATTGTGTATCAAACGATGATGAACAACAGATTCTTACAATGTGCAAGTGTAATATGCACTATATTTACCGTTCTTGGGGTGAATAGCTTTGAAAAGCAGCTATCCTTCAGGGAGCAAAAAGCACTGTACTCTAACCTTGTACTAGCACAAACATCCCAGGAACAGATTGCCCGCCAAGTTTATCAAAAATCAAGTCCGGCTGTGGTGACGGTTCAAACAGGTCAAGGTCATGGTAGTGGTTTTATTATCAGTAAAGATGGGTTAATTATCACCAATGCTCATGTCATTAAACCACCACCAAGAAATGAAGAAGAAGTAGAAAAGTATAATCCAAAAGATTTCCCCAGTGTAGTGACTGTTGTTTTTTCTGATGGGAAGAAAGTCGCGGCTGATGTATTGGGTTTTGGTAAAAATGGATTAGATTTGGCAATGCTGAAAATCCATAATCAGAAAAACTTGCGGACACTTGATTTAGCTGCGGCTGGATCTGCGAAAGTAGGCGATCGCATTTTCACTCTTGGTACTCCTCTGGATGCAGATTTCAAAGACACTTTTACCCAAGGAAACATTACTCGTATTGATTCCAGGACTGGAGAAATTCAACATGATGCAGTCATACAAGGAGGTAATTCTGGGGGACCACTTCTTAATAGCAAAGGTCAAGTGATTGGCGTGAATACAGCAGGAATTGTCGGACCTGGAAAATTAAATAGTGGGATGAATTTTGCTATTCCTGTTGCTCAAGTGCAATCTTTTATTACTGCTGCCAGAAAAAAAGATATTTCTTCTGTCTCTACCCTATTTGAGAAATCCACAAAATCTGCTATTGCTAATATTTCGCTTAACGGTCAGATCATTAATAATAGTTTGGCTGAAGGCGATCGCATCCGAGAAAATGGTAGTTTTGTGAATTTATATCAATTTCAGGGTCGAGCCGGTCAACGGGTAGTAATTGAAATGACCAGTCAGAAAATTAATTCACTTTTGAGTTTATATCAAGTGAGCGAATCTTCTGAAGGTAACAGTTTTAACAAAATAGCCGAAAACGATGATAGAGGGGCTGGTGATTTTAATGCTCAAATAGATATGACATTACCAGAAGATGGAGTTTATATAATAGTTGCCACTTCTCAACAACGAGGAGAAACTGGAAATTACAGTTTACAGGCAACAGCTAAACCTTAAATAGTGGGTATATTTTGCTAAAAAAGGATTTTTCAATGAACAGGAGTCAGTTTTTTAACGGTTACAGAAAAAAGCACTATTTGATAATCTAACAATTTATCAAATATGTGATCCATTACCTTAAAATAATGATTTTTTAATTTATCAATCTCAACAACAATATTATGCGACAACAATCATTTTTCATCACTTTAGGACTAGCTGCTGTCACATCTTTAGCAACTATTAGTCTACCTGCCAATTTTAGCCAATCAACTGCTGCCGAATCACAATCAAATCAAGTCACTTTCCTTTGTCAGCCAATGTTTGATCCAGCAAGTGGTGAGAGAATTCCGACTACAGTTGCTTGGATGCCTGAAAGAAAAGGTCATGTGTATTTTATTGGCTGGAAATCTGAATACTTTAATAAAGGTGGCTGGACTCCAGCAGAACGCTGTCAAAAAGTCTCGCAAAAATTCCAAGAGTTTTCTGAACAAGGTCGTTTGAATTTTCTGGCTACTGGGAAAATTAAAGGATATTCTGTTATCTGTGGTGTTCTTAATCAAGGAGAAACTTGCAATCCTAGTAATCAACTATTTACCTTAAAAACAGGGAGTGATGCTGAGGACGTAATACAAAAGTTAATGGATATTACTGAAGGTAAAAGTGCAGGGATAATTTTCCAAAATTCAGGTGAACAGTTGTATATATCTGTGGGAAATTTTTTAAAGAAATCCCCCTTAACTAACAATAATTAGAGGTTATTTTCCGAAAACCGGGGTAGGCACGGGGGCGCTACCCCTACATCAAACACACATAGAAATCCTAAATACGTACATTTTACATAATTTACAAATCACCCATCATGAACATGAATACCAAAACAGTCAGCATTTTCTCTTTAGCATTTTTATTAGTTTCCACTTTGAGTATTGAAACTTCATCTAATTCTATCTCCCTAGCAGCAATTGATAATATCAGTTGTCAAATCAAAGCCGATAATGGTGACACTGGAGCATATTCCCAAAAACAACTACAAACCATCGCCAAGAGAATTACAGTCAGAGTAATAGGTGATAATAACAGCGGTTCAGGAACACTCCTATCTAAACGAGGAAATACTTATCTAGTTTTAACTAATTCTCATGTAATTAGAGGAGTTAACAAAATTTCTTTAACAACAGCAGATGGTAAAACCTATAATGCACAAACAGTTCCTAACACTAACTTTAATAAATTTGACCTAGCATTATTACAATTTCAAAGCAATGAAAATTACTGTTTACAAGAAGTAGCTAATTCCGTACCTAATACTGAAATGGAAGTAATGGCGGCGGGATATTCTGCTACCAAAGGACAAATAGTATTTCGCACTGGTAGAGTAGAAAAAATAGCCGATAAACCACTAAAAGAAGGCTATCAAATTGGTTATAGTAGTGATATTGACCAAGGAATGAGTGGCGGTGCAATCATTAACTCTGTGGGACAAATCATAGGGATAAATGGTAGAAGTGCATACCCAATATTAAATACAGGTTATGTTTATCCTGATGGTTCACGTCCTAGCAATGCAGAAATCCAGGAAATGCGAAAACTCAGTTGGGGAATACCAACTTCCACCTTATTAGCACAAGTAAAACCAGAAATTCTCACCGCCTATTCCTTACCTGTACCAAATATTTCCCAACCAGTACCAGACGTACCAGCATTAACAGGATGGTTAGGAGAAATAGAACAAAAAGCCAAACAAATAACCGTGAGAATTGATAGTAGTGATGAATCTAATGGTTCAGGGGTAATTATCGCTAAAGAAGGAGATACTTATACTGTTTTAACTGCGGCTCATATTTTCTGTGAAAGTGAAAATGAAACTCAATCCTGTGGACTTTTTAATTATTCAATTCTTGCTCCAGATGGTAAACAATATCCTATAGAAAAAGGCAGTATTAAACTAGAATCAGGAGTAGATTTAGCAGTAGTTAAATTTAGAAGTCCAGCAACATATCAAATTGCCACCTTAGCAAATTATCCCACGAAAGATAATGAATATATATTAACAGCAGGATATCCCAAATTAGGGCAAACATCACCTTGGCGGTTGACAATGGGGCAGATTTTTAGTAAGGAAATAGGATTATTAGCAACTACCCAATCAGATTTTAACAGCAATAGTTCTGGTGCATCACAAAGTGCAGTTTCCTTAACCGGAGGATATGAATTAGTTTATAGTAGTATCACCTTTGGAGGAATGAGTGGGGGACCAGTATTAGATACCCAAGGAAGAGTAATAGGTATTCATGGACGTGCTGAGGGAGAAACAGCTATTGATGAAAAAACAGGTGATAGAGGTAGTAGTGGTGGAAAAGTACAAATAGGTAATAGTTTAGGTATTCCTATTAGTACCTTTTTAGCAATAGCAAACAAACTAGATACCCAAGGACAAAAAGTAGAAACTACCCCAGCAGCAAAATTAAATCAACAACAAGTTAACTCTATACAAGCAGCAATATTATCAGTAGATGTTTCCAAAGGAAATACTACCGCCAGTAAATGGATAGAAAGAGGAAATCAACTGTGGCGTTTACGTCGTTATCAAGAAGCTATAGAGGCTTTTGATAGAGCGATTCAGCTAAAACCAGCCTTTATTCACTTAGCTTATTATGGCAAGGGTTTGGCTTTATTGTGGAATAGACAAGATAGAGATGCTATAACTGCATTTGAGCAAGCAGTGAAAAGTCAACCTGATTTTGTTGCTGCTTGGAGTCAGCTAAGTATAGTTTATAGAAACTTACAGCAACCAAAGGAAGCCTTAGCAGCAATCAATAAAGCCATTGAACTTCAACCAAATAATCCTAATTGGTATAATCAGAAATCGGGTGTATTATCTGATTTAAAAAGGTATGCAGAAGCAGAGGTAGCGATAAATGAAGCGATTAAACTCAGCCCCCGTTCGGGATTTTACAACAATCGCGGTAATCTTTACAAAAACCAGAAAAAATGGGAATTAGCACTGGCAGATTATAATCAAGCTATCAAAATTAATCCTGATTTAGCTCCGGCTTACAACAATCGCGGTACTCTTTACAGTGACCAGAAAAAATGGGAATTAGCACTGGCAGATTATAACCAAGCTATCAATATTAATCCTGATTTAGCTCAGGTTTACAACAATCGCGGTGTTCTTTACTATGACCAGAAAAAATGGGAATTAGCACTGGCAGATTATAATCAAGCTATCAAAATTAATCCTGATTATGCTCAGGCTTACAACAATCGCGGTCTTCTTTACTATGAGCAGAAAAAATGGGAATTAGCACTGACAGATTATAATCAAGCTATCAAAATTAATCCTGATGATGCTGCTGCTTACAACAATCGCGGTAATCTTTACAAAAACCAGAAAAAATGGGAATTAGCACTGGCAGATTTTAACCAAGCTATCAAAATTAATCCTGATGATGCTGGTGCTTACAACAATCGCGGACTTCTTTACAGTGACCAGAAAAAATGGGAATTAGCACTGGCAGATTTTAACCAAGCTATCAAAATTAATCCTGATTATGCTCAGGCTTACTACAATCGCGGTCTTCTTTACTATGAGCAGAAAAAATGGGAATTAGCACTGGCAGATTATAATCAAGCTATCAAAATTAATCCTGATGATGCTGGTGCTTACAACAATCGCGGACTTCTTTACAGTGACCAGAAAAAATGGGAATTAGCACTGGCAGATTATAACCAAGCTATCAAAATTAATCCTGATTTAGCTCAGGCTTACTACAATCGCGGTCTTGTTTACTATGAGCAGAAAAAATGGGAATTAGCACTGGCAGATTTTAACCAAGCTATCAAAATTAATCCTGATGATGCTGCTGCTTACAACAATCGCGGTCTTGTTTACTATGAGCAGAAAAAATGGGAATTAGCACTGGCAGATTATAACCAAGCTATCAAAATTAATCCTGATGATGCTGCTGCCTACAACAATCGCGGTCTTCTTTACAGAGAGCAGAAAAAATGGGAATTAGCACTGGCAGATTATAATCAAGCTATCAAAATTAATCCTGATTATGCTCTGGCTTACTACAATCGCGGTCTTCTTTACAGAGAGCAGAAAAAATGGGAATTAGCACTGGCAGATTTTAACCAAGCTATCAAAATTAATCCTGATTATGCTAAGGCTTACAACAATCGCGGTAATCTTTACAGTGACCAGAAAAAATGGGAATTAGCACTAGCAGATTATAATCAAGCTATCAAAATTAATCCTGATTATGCTGAGGCTTACAACAATCGCGGTGTTCTTTACAGAGAGCAGAAAAAATGGGAATTAGCACTGGCAGATTATAACCAAGCTATCAAAATTAATCCTGATGATGCTGCTGCCTACAACAATCGCGGTGTTCTTTACGTTCAGCAGAAAAAATGGGAATTAGCACTGGCAGATTTTAACCAAGCTATCAAAATTAATCCTGATGATGCTAAGGTTTACTACAATCGCGGTGTTTTTTACAGAGAGCAGAAAAAATGGGAATTAGCACTAGCAGATTATAATCAAGCTATCAAAATTAATCCTGATGATGCTGATACTTACTACAATCGCGGTAATCTTTACTATGAGCAGAAAAAATGGGAATTAGCACTGGCAGATTATAATCAAGCTATCAAAATTAATCCTGATTTAGCTGATGCTTACTACAATCGCGGTGTTCTTTACAAAAACCAGAAAAAATGGGAATTAGCACTGGCAGATTATACCCAAGCTATCAATATTAATCCTGATGATGCTCTGGCTTACATGGGTCGCGGTCTTGTTTATTATGAACTTGGTGACAAACAAAAGGCAATTGAAAATTTCCAACAAGCAGCACAATTATTCCAGGCTCAAGGAAATACTGCTGCTTATGAACAAATCATGAATTTATTAAAACAGTTGTAGAGAGTTTCTTTGCTGATAACATTTTATTTGTCTGAATCAGGATATCCAGGATTTAAGGATTTACAGGATATTATTTGTAGTTTTTTCATGTTGTATTTTATGATTTTGAGGAGGTTATTTGTCACCCAACTCAGTCCATCAGAATTATCCCTCGAACCGATTCGAGCAGATGCGTTAATTCTGTTACAGTCAGATGAAATTGTTCTGCATATAGAATTTCAAACTGAACCAAAAGCCCAAATTCCCTTTAGAATGGCGGATTATCGGTTAAGGGTGTATCGCAAATTTCCCAATAAACGGATGCGTCAGGTTGTGATTTATCTACAACCAACCACATCCGAATTAGTCCAGCAAACAGTCTTTGTTTTAGAAAATACCCGTCATGAATTTGGCGTTATTCGTCTTTGGGAACAACCCAGCGACATATTTTTAAATACTCCTGGTTTGTTACCGTTTGCAACTCTCAGTCAAACTGAGGATAAAACGCTAATATTACAACAGGTTGCAGAAGCTATTGAGCAAATAAACGATACCCGAATCCAAAGTAATGTTGCTGCTTCAACGGCGATATTAGCTGGGTTAGTATTAAACAAGAAACTGATTAAAAGATTATTGCGGAGTGATGCTATGCGCGAGTCTGTAATTTATCAGGATATCCAACAGGAAAAAGCTTTAGCAATTGTGACACGACAACTCCGTCATCAAGTCGGAACTGTTCCACCTGCACAATTATTGAAACTTGAAGCTATGGAATCAGAACAGTTAGAAGATTTAGCTGAGGCTTTACTTGATTTTTCTAGTTTAAGTGATTTAGAAGCTTGGTTAGCACAACATCAAGTTTAGCAATATTGGTCAGGGTTTAGCATTGCTAAACCCCTACATCTTCAATAAGAAATTACCTCAAACATCCCATCAACAACACAAACAAATACATCCTGTAAATCCTTAAATCCTGGACATCCTGATTCAGACAAGAAAATCAACTTTTGTAACAATCTCCACCATTTGCGTAAAATATTGCCAAGCAAGCCGAAATTGTCATAGAGGTGTTGTGCAGGGAGAAGAGTGGTAAGATTATGAACAAATTAGTTATCCTCAAGCTGGATGGTAATTTCCATGACGGCTTTCGCGTTCGTTTAGAAATTGGTGAAGATGATGCGCTTCCCGATATTGAACTAAGTGACAATACATTAACATTACCTCCTCTTCCCACCCTACCTCATATTTATCAAGATTGGTCTAATAGTTATCGCAGTCTGGATGGATACCGCATTAAACCTAAAAAAGACCAAATTACTAATGTCAAATATCAATCTCTGAAAACAGAATGTCACACTCATACAAACATTCTCAAACAACAATTTATTACTTGGTTACAAGCTGAGTCATTTCGCCAGATAAAAGAATTATGTTTAACACAATTAAATGCTACTGATGAAGTGCGAATAATTATTCGTACTCATGAAACTCAACTGCGAAAATTACCTTGGCATTTATGGGATTTATTTAATTATTATCCTCATGCAGAAGTGGCTTTTAGTTCCCTTTCTTCCCAACGGTTTAAAAAAAGTACCCGTTCCCATATCCGCATTTTAATTATTCTGGGTAATAGTGAAGGAATTAATGTTGCTGAAGATGAAAAACTACTGCAACAATATTGTCAAGCAGCGGAAATCATTGTTTTAGTTGAACCTTCACCTTCAGAACTGAATAAATATCTTTGGGATGATACCGGTTGGGATCTGATTTTCTTTTCTGGCCATAGTCGTACAGAGTCAACAAAAGGCAGAATATTTCTCAACCGCACCGATAGTTTAACAATGGATAAGTTGCGCTATGCACTACAAACCGCCGTCAGTAAAGGGTTACAATTAGCTTTTTTTAACTCCTGTGATGGTTTAGGAATTGCTACTGAATTAGAAAGTTTGCATATTCCCCAAATAATTGTGATGCGTGAACCTGTACCAGATAAAGTAGCTCATCAATTTTTAAAAGACTTTATTCAACAGTTTACCAGTAGAAAATCTTTCTATCAATCTGTGAATATTGCCCGCAAAAAATTACAAGGTTTAGAAACAGAATATCCTTGTGCTAGTTGGTTGCCTGTAATTGTCCAAAATTTGTTAGCAACGCCTCCGACTTGGCAGAGTATGGGGGCTGTAGTTAGTTGTCCTTACAGGGGTTTGGCGGCTTTTCAAGAACAAGATACAGTCTATTTTTATGGGCGAGAAACTGTTACCCAACAATTAGTTACAGCAGTGAAAACAAAGCATTTGGTAGCAGTGGTTGGGGCTTCGGGAAGTGGTAAATCTTCGGTGGTATTTGCCGGGTTAATTCCCCAATTAAAACGTGATAAAAGTCAACATTGGCAAATTGTGTCTTTTCGTCCGGGGAATAATCCGTTAGAATCATTAGCGATCGCACTTCATCGAGAGTTAGGCACTAAAAAAGATATTTCTCCTAATTCCAGATTGCAAGAATTAGAAATAGAAGTACAGTTAAAACAAAGTCATAGCACTTTATCTAATTTCCTAGAATCGCTGATTAGTATTTCACCCAAATCATATATTATCTTAATTGCTGACCAATTTGAAGAACTTTATACTCTTTGTCAGGATACCGGAGAACGGAAAATATTTTTAGATAATCTTTTAAATGCAGTTAATAGTATTCCTGGTTTTACCTTAGTGTTAACCCTACGAGCAGACTTTTTTGGTGAAGTTTTATCTTACCGTCCTTTGAGTAATGCTTTGCAAGATGCTCAGGTGAATTTAGGTCCCATGAATGCCTTAGAATTAGAAAGTGCTATTTCACAACCTGCTCTTAGTCTCAATGTACAATTAGAACCAGGATTAACTCAACGTCTCATTGATGTGGTGCTTAATTCTCCTAGCCATTTACCCTTACTGGAATTTACTTTAACTCAGTTGTGGCAACGGCAACAGCAAGGATGGCTAACTCATCAAGCATACACGGAAATTGGCACTATCGAAACTGCACTGGCGAATCATGCTGAGTCAATTTATGCCCAATTAAGTGCAACCGATAAACAAAAAGTACAACAAATATTTATTCAATTAGTGCAGCTAGGAGAATATAACACAGATATCCGGCGTTTAGCTACTCGTGGGGAAGTGGGGGCAGAAAACTGGAATTTAGTTACACAATTAGCAAATGCCAGATTAGTAGTTACAGACATTAATAAACTAACAAAAATTGAAACCGTAGAAATTATTCATGAGGCATTAATTCGTAATTGGCGCAGATTAAAACAATGGATGCAAACAGATGGAGATTTTCGCCGATGGCAAGAACAGTTAAGAACAATAATGCGACAATGGGAAAATCATCAACAAGATACAGGAGGATTATTGCGGGGTAAATCTTTAATTGATGCCCAGGAATGGTTAAGACAACGGGAAAATCAAATTAGTGCCAATGAGCAAAATTTTATTATTCAAAGTTTAGAACTACAAAAGAAAGAAAGTCAAGCTCAGAATGCGGCTAAAAACCGAATTATTATTGCTTTAAGTGGTGGGTTATTAGGAGTATTACTATTAGCTGGTGTAGCTTTATGGCAAAGGCAAAAATCCCAAATTAATGAATTAAAAGCCTTGAATTTATCTGCACAAGTATTGTTAAAATCTGGGAATGAAGTTGAAGCTTTTATCCCCACACTGAAAGTTATCAAAAATTTACAGCAGTTAAATTTCTTAAACTTCTTAAATTCTCAAACTCAGTTAAGTTTGTCTGCGGCTACTTTAGAAAATATCAACCAAATTCGAGAATACAATCGTTTACAAGGACATAAAGGTGAGATTTCCACTGTTAAATTTAGCCCAGATGGTCAGCTTTTAGCTTCAGGTAGTGAAGATAATACCATCAAAATTTGGCGACGAGATGGGAAGTTACAGCAAACTTTATCAGGTCATAAAGATAGAGTTTTTAGTGTTATTTTTAGTCCAGATCATCAATTTTTGATTGCTGCTAGTTTTGATAACACTATTAGTTTTTGGCGTTATGATTATAGCACAAAATTATTTACAAATCAACCTAATTTTAGGTTAATAGAACAAGATAAATTATTGGCAATATCTCTCAGTCCAGATAGTAAAATTTTAGCAACTGCTAACAGTAAAGGAAAAATAAAACTGTGGACATTAAATGGACAACTGATGAAAACAATTATCGCCCACCAGCAAAAAATATGGGGTATAAATTTCAGTCCTGATGGAAAAACTATTGCTACTGCAAGTGCTGATAAAACCGTTAAACTTTGGCATCTTGAAGGTCAGGAATTAAAAAATTTACCAGTAAAAATATTATCAGGTCATACTGATGAAGTTTTTACAGTCAAATTTAGTCCCGATGGTAATACTTTAGCCTCTGCTAGTAAAGATAAAACTGTGAAACTTTGGGATGTAAATGGAAAATTACTGCATACTTTTACAGGTCATAATAATGAAGTTTTAGATGTGAATTTTAGTCCAGATAGCAAAACCATAGTTTCTGCTAGTGCTGATGATACAGTTAAAGTTTGGATGATACCCAATGATTTAAAATTAAAAAAAGATTTAAAATCTCATCCCCAATTTCCAATTTACACCTTTTTAGGACATGGAGGTAAAGCATCAGAAGCCAGTTTTACTCCTGATGGCAAAACCATAGTTTCTGCAAGTGCTGACGGCACAATTAAACTTTGGCATTTGCAAGGTATTTTACCGAGTTTTTCTGGTAATAGTGTGAGTTTCAGTCCTGATAAAAATACTATTGCAGTAAGTAATAAACAGGGAATTATCAGCTTACGACAGCGTGATGGCAGTTTGCTAAAAAGTTTTTATGCCCATGAGGGAGAAATTATCAAAGTATTGTTTCATCCCACTGGAAAAAATATTATCACTATGGGCGTTGATAATCAAATCAAAGTTTGGAATCTTGATGGTAAACTTATCAATAGTTGGCAGGGACATTCACAGGATAATAGTATATTGAAGAGTATATTTAAGCCAATTCAAGATATCAGTTTGAGTCCAGATGGTAACAAAATTGCAACTATTAGCAGGGTTGATAAACAAGTTAAAATTTGGGACTTACAAGGAAATTTATTAACAAGTTGGCAGATAAATGATAAATTACCTACAAATATTAACTTTAGTAGAGATGGTCAGATTTTAGCTACTGCTGGAGATAAAACAGTAAAACTGTGGAATTTAGCAGGAAAATTACTGCAAACTCTTTCTGGACATGAGGATAATATTACATCTGTAATTTTTAGTCCTAATGGAAAAATGATTGCGACTGCAAGTGCTGACAAAACAGTGAAACTTTGGGATAGCAAGAGTGGTAAATTATTACATACTTTACAACATCATCAAAGTGTTTATAGTGTAGATTTTAGTCCTGATAGTAAAATTCTAGTTTCAGCCAGTGAGAATAAAATCAGTTTTTGGAATTTGCAGGGAGAATTAATTTATAGTCTGCAAGGAAGTAAAAATGATCTTTTAGAAGTTAATTTTAGTGCAGATGGAAAGATGATAAATTCTGTGGATATTAGTAATCATATCACTTTGTGGGATTTGGATATTCATGGTTTACAAAAACGTAGTTGTGAATGGTTGCATGAATATTTACAAGAAAATGTTAGTTTAGTTAAAGATGAGGGTAAATTATGCGAAAATAATCATTAAGTTTTTCAGAATCAGGATTTCCAGGATTTAAGGATGAACAGGATTAAAATAGGATTTTATTACCAATTACCAATCACCAACCACCAATTACCAATCCCCTTATGTCTACCTTAAAATTACCCTTTACCTGTCTAAGTTTAACAATCACTTCCCTAATGATTATTGGAGGGAATTTTTATCAAGTTGCAGCTTCTCAAACTCAATCAATACAAATATCAAAAAACTGGCTTTTAGAAGGTAAAATCAAGGTAAATCAACAAGATTATCAAGGGGCAATATTAGATTTTACACAAGCTATTAATCATAATCAGCAAAATGCAGAAGCATATTATCAACGGGGTTTAATTTATGCTAGATATGCCCAAGGAAAGCCTTTAAATCCTGATGGAACTGTACCGGGTTGTAGGAAAAAGGATGATTATATAATTATTTGTCCAGTAGAAGTAAAAGATAAAATTCAAGAGTATAAACAGAAAGCTATTGCAGATTTTACTCAAGCAATTACAATCAATCCCCAATATGCAGTAGCTTATCATCAGCGCGGATTAATACAAGAAGAGAACGAACAGAAAATAGCAGATTTCCAAATAGCAAACACGCTTTATTTACAAAAAAGTTTAGCTTCTTTAAAAGCAAAGAAATTTCCAGAAGTAACACAGTTGTTAAAGATTATTGATAAGTTACAGGCTGAAATAAACTCTTTGAATAGAATAGTGGATTTACGAGATCCAGAACTACAATATCCTGTAAATTCTTCAACTGTTTCTCCTGATTCCATTGAAGAATTAAATAATCAAGCCTATACAGCTTTGAATAAAGGAGATGTGCAGACAGCAATCCAGAAGTTCAAAACATTAGCTATTAAACTGCAAGAAAACAAGGAATATAAAAGATATCAGCAAATACAGCTAATTATTATAGAACTTGAGAAAATTCGTAGTTAGGGTTTGCTGAAAAAGTCTCTTCGTTAAGGCAGGGAATAGGGAATAGGGAATAGGGAATAGGCAAGAGTTTTAGTTGTCAGGAATATGCAAGTTAAATGTCCAACAGTTTACTGAGACAGTATTTTCTTAAACCTCAAACATTTTAGTTTGCTGCGACTCCCCATAAGCCACCATAATCTGAAACTTTTCTCCCAACTCTGCACTAAACTCCAATTGAATCCAGTTATCTTCATCTCTTGATATAACCTCTAAAACATTTTCTCCCAAATTATCAATAATATTTAATTTTACTCCTTCAGGTAACAGATGATTTCCCACCGGATATACTTGAGTTAAAATATCTACTTCTAGACCAGAACCAGCAGCAATTTTTACTACTAATGCCACAGAAATTTGCTCAAGGTGCATTCCCAAATCAATTTTTTGTCCCCGCGTCATACTCACAGCACTCTTAAAAGCTAATCCTAATTGTTGCGGATTTAATAAATTCTCAATAGTTTGCCAACTTGCATCTACAAATCCATCTAACCATTGTCCAATTTTTACCAGAATAGATAAATCTTCATATTGTGGAGATTTATCTATTTCTAATTCACTCAGATAAAGTAAAAAATTCTCCAAAGATTGCAACTGATTCAGAGGAACTTCCGCTTCAGCTTGAGGTGTAAAACCTAAAATTTTCGCCTCTTTTAAATCAGAATTGAACTGCACAGCCACATAACCCACTCTATCCTCCCAAACCTCCGGCGGAATGTCACATACTTCTGCTTTTGGTAAAACTGGACGACATTCTAATTTACCTAAATTTTTTACTTTTAAATCAGCTACATTCATCAATTGAATTACTAAAAAGTCATGACTATCACTTCCTTGGCAATCAGTTTCAAATCCCATACACTGGAGATAATTATCTACAGCATACACAGCTAAAGTATTCAGATAAACTTGTTGCCGCTGATCAGGATTAGAAATACTTTGGCTATATTCTTGAGCTATTCCATGAGCTTCTGTAGAGAGAGATACGCTAAAAGTTAGTTGTTCTGTAATGCTATTCATGAGGCAATCTCCAAAATTTTTATAGTCAGTTAATGCAGTTTCTATATATATTTCTTTAAATAAGTAATAATTTTACGCATCCGCCGCTGGTAAAAACTAGAAGCTGTCGAAAGTGGTACTTCTAATTCCTCAGAAATTTCTTGCCATTGCTTACCATTTAAAACCAACAGCAGAATAGCTTGCAAATTAGCTTGGGGATGATCCTTAATACAGTCATTTTTTAAAACATTCTCTGGATCATTCTCAATAATTTCCTTTAACTGTTGTTGCTCAGATATTTCATTATCTACTGGGAAATCTTTGTTGATTTCATCTAAAGACAGCACTTGAGTCACTTTTTGATGCTTAGGAAGTTGAGTCATCCCTCTTTTTTGGTCTTTTTTACCCACATCAGAAATTCGCCGGGAAAAAATTATATTTACCCATGTCATCACTGGATATTGAGGATTATATTGTTCAATTTTTTGACAAATTTCTATGAATGTAAGTTGTAATGCTTCATGATAATAATCTTCATAGTTTGGTGATTCCCACCACTGAACTTGCTTGCTCAATTTCCCAGAACCGCGAATAGCATTAATCAGCTTATTTAAAGCTATGCGTCTTTTTGCTCTGTCCGTGGGACTTTTACTGTCAGCCAGATATCGCTTGGCTTCATTAACTAGCTGTTGTAGTTCTTGGTTGAGCGCGTCGTCGTCTCTTCCTAGAAAATCATTTGTCATCTCGCACTCCGCACTCTCCCGTGAATATATCTATTCTCGTATCTTCCCCTGTCTGAAAGTTTTACGCAAAAATTTCCATTCTTTACAAAACTTTATATTCCCTAGTAAGCGAACTGCTTGCAGCAGCGGTTCGTTAAGCTGTGATGCAGCTAAATTGTATAATCATAAATTTCTGAACTCTTGTGGCACAAGCATCTTGCCTGTATCATTTATACAAATTAAATGCACAACAGCTTATCGCTCTCCAACAAGCCCACATTTGCAACATTTGTTGATACAGCCTTTCCATAGGCGGTAACTTCTTCAACCACTTACGATTCAGCCATTTTTTCCACTGTACCCAACCTAACCACCCAAAAAAAGCTGTAATGAGCCAGATTTAATCTTGTATCATTCAACTGATTAACATTCCTGTAGCAATGCAAAACTTAACTGGAATGTTAGCATTGTGGCGACGGTAATAACTCCAAATTGTACCCACTGTACTTAGAGGTACTGCCCAAAGACTAAAGGTAGTCTCCGATGCAATATCCGTCGCCACTATTCCTAAAACTACCAGTCCTAGCACCAGCACCCGCAAGGCGATAGAATCTTCCACTTCTGCTAAAGAAGACCTCTGTTTACTTTGTCGCCCATTACCTACGGGTACGCGCCAAAACCGATTTATCCTGGATAAATTTAACATTTTGAGGTAAGTAGAACTATGATGTAGACGCTAAGGACACAATGTTAATGAGGGGCAAAAACTGATTACCTTGTCTTCAATTTTAGCCTCACCATATCGTAGCTTTAGAAGCCCTGGGGACATCTAAGGGAAGCTACGCATTTTTTCCAAGTGTCCTGCTCATAGTTACCTACTATCAAAGACCTAATTATTGTTTTTTGCCAAGATGAGTAAGTTGGAAAACCAGGATCATCATTTTTTTATCGGCGTTTATCAATGGAGAGTATCAGCAGTGTTAATTGCAATTAAATAGTCAGATTAATTGCCAACAACAAGGGCTGTTGTTCTATTTCTGGAAATTCAACTACTAAAGTATAAGTTTGGTTAGTAGGTAGACAGTCTAATTCTAAACTGGCTTTATTTGCATTCCCAGATGAAGCAACTGCTTGAGTACCATTTCCTTCAAGCTTCAACACGCCGATAGTGGGTAATTCACTATGAACACATAACTTCATTACCTGACCCAGCAACTGTAATTCTACTCTGATAATCAGAGTACCAGCATTAGTTTGCCATTGTTGTTCTATCACCGGATTGGCTAAAGAAACAGGCAGAGTCAGATTTTCCAGCAGTTGTTTAGCTGCCATTAACGACAACGCCATTTGTTGACGCGGTTGTAAATCTGAGTAATCCTTCTCAATGTTGGGTATTGTCTCCAGAGCATCTACAGAACGATAAGAAGTTCTCAGTACCAACCCAGCTAAATCATTAATTAACTGATAATCTTCTGGGAACAAGCTCTCTACCGCTTGAACCAACTTAGGACCCAATGGCAGGGAGGAAGTTAGCAACAACTGACACTTGTCCATCAATTGCTGAAAAATTGTATCTGGCAGAGAAACTGGCAGATTGAGCTTAGATTGCTGTGCCAACCACCCCCAGGCAGGAACTAAAGCAATCGCTGGCTCTTCCACAAATTCTGGATATTCTACTAATTGACTTTCCCAAGGGAATAAAGGTGGGTGGTTTTGGATTTCGACTTGTAGCCGACGTTTAAGGACTGCTTGGAAACGTTCTTGCACAGTAGGAACTTCTCCTAGTTCAAAGGTTTGGGATTTTCCTCTTTGATCTGGCTGACTACTTGATGATGTAGATGCTGCCAGAAGAGGGTCTTCTACCCCATCAATTTTCTCACACTCTACCCAGGGATGCTCGCCGGTTTGACATTATCTGCCAACAACCAATCGCGCCACTGGTATTGTAAGGGTTGTGAGTCACTATTCATGAGTAGATGCACTAGATCCGGACACAATTGAGTTACGAATTTCCCAGGCTTGTTCCAAAATCTTAAACCACCGTTTTTCTAGTTGTGCCATTGATAATCCTAAAGCTTTGGCAATGGTTTCGTCAGATTCTCCTTGTTGCTTCAAATCTAATAAAGACCGATCTTGATCATCTAATTTGCCTGTGTACAGTTGCCATTGGTGGGGTGTTAAACCTAAATTAGTAGGTAAAGACACATCTAACCATTCATGCACCAATTCCCAACGATGCAAGAGAGAAAACCTAATTAAATGATACTTAAAACGTTGCTGCAAGTAGTCACGCTGACGTGGGGTTAAACCTAAAATTGACTCGATCTCTTGTGCTGATAAATCCTTGAGACGGAGAGAGAAATAATCAGCACAGTCTGATTGTTGTCGTTGTTCTAAATAATTCATCAATTCCGTAATCACCACGGAGCGCAAAGTATCTTCATCTGGTTCTGGTTCAGTTTGCATGGCCATAGCAGCACGCAATTGTTGTATGGCTGGTTCTTCCCAAGAACCATCAGTTTCGCCACTACTGCCTTCAGCAGCTTGTTCAATATCCACGCTCGTCTCTGGAGGCTGCTGTTGTGAGAAGGTTTGCGCTCGCAGAATAATTAACTGTTGTTGTCTGCCTGGTAAGGGAATGCGGCGTTTAGCATACCTTTCGGTAAATGCCATATATTCGGCTAATTCTAGTAGGGTTTGGGGACGATAGGTAGATGGTTGTTGATTTTCCCTACGGAAAGCATTCAAAGCCTCCAAATAAAAACTTTGAAGAAAATCTTCTATGATAGTCAACCGCCCCTGATAGCTTAGTTGCTTTTGAGGAGGATTAATATAGCGATAAATGATGGCGCTCAAAGTGCTGTGTAATTCTACCCTACCCCGATTAGAACCTAGCTGATAATAGCGGAGACATTGTTGTAGCCGATATCGGGCGAGGGTCATTGCAGAGCTTTCTATTTCTCCAGAAGCCTGAATGCGTTTACTTTCATTACAAATCCGCAGGACTTCGCCCGAAATTCGCAATGCTACATCTCGACAATTCTTTTCTGCCGCCTTTGTTGACTGCTGTAGTTCCTTCAAGAGAAATTGAAAGATAACCTCTACGCCGATAGACTTATCTCCCTGAGTAGTTGCGGTTGCGGGCCAATTCATAGTCGGAATTTTAAAAATAACCTAACATACTTAAACACAACCTGTAAGGCCGTGGCTGTTAGCTTGATAGATGTTATTTATAAGCTACCAGTTATTGGTTGTCAGATGACAAGTGACAGGTGACAAAGAAGGAGGCAGGGGAGCAGTTAATAACCCAGTCCCTCGCATTCATAATTTTGGACATTAATCAGGAACCATTTATAAGCCATGAAAAATTTAGAAGCACAAATTCAACTGTTAATTGATAATGCACCCCAAGATGGTGTGACACCACAACTTGTGGCTAATATTGCGCCTGTTTTGAGAGCGATCGCTCAAAATTTACAACACTCTCAATACTATATTCTCCAAAATTTGCAGGAACGCTGGGTTTTAACTACATTGAAGCACAAGGCTAATGCAGCCCCAAAAGGAACAATAGGGGAAAAGCGGGTAGTTTACGCCTTTCCTAGATTACAGGATGTTTCCCTGGTTTCATCTGTTGGGACCAGCCCTCAAGCAGTGGCTAAACCCATGCCTGTAATTCATATTTTGTTTCAACTGGTGGCATTAGAACCAGTAGATAGTATAGTTTTTTTTGAGACTCCTGGAACAACCAGCAACGCTATGGAAGTCGAGCGCACTGACCTGCAAAAGATGATTGAACAGAAACTGCAAGAACACATACTTAGTCAGCAAGTACCTCCAGATATCGCCTGAATCAATTTTGGATTTTGGATTTTGGATTTTGGATAGAATCTAAAATCTAAAATCTCAAATCCAAAATGCCTAATAAAGCCGACTTAATACATAATCAGTCATGCTGATTAATGCTTGCCGTGATTCTGAGGGTTCTAAGATGGCAATATGTTCAGATGATACCTTGGCATGATGAGCGGCTAATTCTCTGGCCCGTTGTATGCCTTGGCTATCAGCAATCAGCTTCAGTGCCTGCTCTAAATCCCCTTCTTGGGCAAACTCTCTGTCAATTAGCGCTTCCAGGCAAGGTTGTTCTTCTAGAGCAAATAACACTGGTGCAGTTAGATTACCACTTTTAAGATCCGATGCCGCTGGTTTACCCAAAGTATCTGTTGAACCAGTGAAATCTAGAATATCATCTACTATTTGGAAGGCTAAACCCAGATGCTTACCGTAGTTATACAAGTTTTCAGCAGTCTCTGGGGAAACGTTACTCAATATTCCCGCAGCTTTAGAACTGTTAGCAATTAATGAGGCTGTTTTGTAATAGCTCTTTTTCAGGTAAGTTTCCGTAGAAAGATTAGTATCAAAACGATTTAGCCCTTGTTGAATCTCCCCAGCGGCCAAATCCATGATTACTTCTGAAAGCAGTTTAACTACATCCAAATTATCCAGATTTGCCAAATACCAGGAAGATTGAGCAAAGAGGAAATCTCCTGCCAGTACGGCAATACGATTGCCAAACAAGCTATGAACCGTAGGAACGCCACGGCGTACATTTGACTCATCCACTACATCATCATGTACCAAGCTGGCTGTGTGGATCATTTCCGTAATCTCTGCTAATCGTCGATGACGAGGCGTAATGTCTTGTTCTAGCATGGTTGCCCGCGATATCAGCAGCACAATGGCTGGCCTAATGCGCTTGCCCCCAGCACCGAATAGATGTTCGGCTGCTGCATAGAGGATGGGGTGGCGGTTTCCAACTAGCTGTGTGAGGTTATCTGCTAGTATTTGCAGGTCTGCTTCCACAGGGGTAAACAGGGAGGTGGCTGGGGTCATGGATGGGCGGACTCTGACTTTGGTTACGAAAGTTTACATATCCTTTACTCATTTTAAGATAAACCATATCCAGCGCCAAGTTTTCATCCAGGAATCCCAAACCATACTTTTCGGATCAGCACAAGTAGCTTCTCTTATATCTTGGAAAAAAGCCCAGGAGTCAAGGAAGATGCGAAAACAGGAGAATGAAGCAATATTCAGTAAAACGCATTTTTTACATATTTTAATTGTCAAAAATCATACTATAATTATCCTTGATAGGAAAATTCAGCAAAACTTGTCTGTCAACATTGAGAAAATTTGAAATTTAGTCCAGAAGGTAGCTGAAAATCCAGGTCTGTTGTGTTACGCTAGTGTGTAGGAATTTTAAATTTTTCAGATATTCACTGCCAAAAAACAGTTAATCATCAATAGGTGATTTTACTCATTGGATTTGTGAGTCTAAAATAACAAGTCGCCGACAGAATGAAGGAAATGATTCCTAACGATTTGCTGTGCGGCAGCAATCCTATTGAGTTAGATGATATGCTTTCTCTTAAGAAAGCTACTACACATCCTCAGCTAACGTTGATCATAAGTGTAGCTCTTACTTGATTGGTGTGAGGATGAATAAGGCAGACTAGGTAGACTGCTGAGGAGCGCAGTTTTAAGTTGCTATGTAGCAAATTAACTGCTGTTCGATGTGTGGTATGTGAAAAGCTTAATCAAATAATAAATTGTTTAACCAGAGAGAAGTAAAACTCTACTGGTCGGCTTTGCATAGCCTACTACAGCAATCAAGGATGTGCTTGATTTGCTGAAGTTCTACTATTTGTGTATGCAATTTTATAGTCCTTTGAAAGTTGAGTTGGTAGAACAATGATTTATGGAAATATGCCTATGATGATCTTTATTTTAGCTGCTGGATATTTATTTACAGTCTACTTATTATTAGCACTAGCAAAGCGAACAGGTAGAAATAGTGTTATTAAAAGTGGGACTGCGGTTATTCAGGAGCAACACCAGCAGGAAAGAGGTAGTCCTAAGCTGACTATTTGATAGACAAAACTATACTTATGTTGACAAGCATTGACATAAGTGAGTTAAGAAAATCGCCCACTTGATATATAATCCTACGATATCAAGTATTGAATTAAGACTATTGCCAACGCGAAAACCAAGCAATGATAGCGGTACTCTTTCTTGTAAATCTTAACTTGAGAAATATCGCGTCTGGCTAAGGCGTGCAAGTCTACTGAGGGATAACTGCTCCCATGCTCCCGTTGAAGTAGAAAGTAAAGTCTAGCTTTGTCTAGGTTTTATATAGCAGGTAGTCAATAGTCAATGAAATTTTAGATTTTGGATTTTGGATTTTGGATGAAAGTTGTTTGGTATTCCTAATTCACAAGCAAGCTGGTTATAAAAAGAAGAAATACAAAACAATTAATCTAAAATAATATAATATAAGCGATGCCTGGGCTTCGCTAACACAAATCTAAAATCTAAAATTAAATGACTAATGATTAATGACTTAGGGTTTGCTGAAAAAGTCTCTTCGTTAAGGCAGGGAATAGGGAATAGGGAATAGGCAAGAGTTTGGATGATCTGTTAGTAACCAATTCTTTGAAATTTCACCCGGAAAATGCACGCTTTTAGGAGTATACCCCTGAAAAATCCTGCACTGATTTCCTGATTTTCCACCTGAAACCCTTGATTTATTAAGGTTTTGAGTTTATTCAGCAAGCCCGACTTATGAGCATTGTCCTGATGCAATCGTTACATATCGAGGATTGTTGATCAATGTTCAGATGTGTTCACCGTAAATGAATCAGACAGTAGCATCAGTCAAGTGTATCTTTTCTACGAGAGGGGTATAGCCTAACCACTGTAATCCAGACTGAGCAAATTGTTGAGGACAACCGCTGACAGCAAAGCGAGTAGGCATTGGTAGGTGATTATTCCTGATGTTTAATAAGTCTAAGTTTTGAGCGCAAGCTGTAACAACATGAACAGCAGGGTCAACTAACTTGACGTGAGCAGGGAGGAGCGATCGTAATACAGGTGCTAGAAGTGGATAATGGGTACAGCCATAAATTAAAGTATCAATTTCCTGTTTAAGTAAAGGTTCAAGATAAGCACTAGCAACTTCAGTAGTATAAGGATCGTGAATGCGATTTTGCTCAATTAGGGGGACAAATTCTGGACAACTAACTTGCCAGACTTGGACATCAGGTTTAATTTCCATCATTGCCTGACGATAGGCATTGCTTTTAGCCGTAGCTGGGGTAGCAATGACACCAATTCGCTTACCCATTTGTACTGCTGCTTTTGCACCTGGTAAGACTACTCCCATAATGGGAAAATTAAATTCTTGACGGACATTTTCTAGGGCTAAAGCAGAACTAGTGTTACAAGCCATAATCACCATTTTCACCCGCTGCTGCTGCATCCAGTTCAGTATTGCCCTCACATATTGTAAAATTTCAGCTTGTGAACGAATACCGTAGGGAAGATGAGCAGTATCCCCAAAATAAATAATTGATTCATTGGGAAGTTGTTTATAGATTTGTCGCAGTACCGTCAGCCCACCTACACCACTGTCAAACACCCCAATGGGAGAGCGTTGAGCTTCCTGCTCCGAAAAATTGTCAAGATTACCTTCAAAAATGGAAGATGAAAACACAGGCAAATATTGATTTAGATGTTGCTATTTTAAAATACAGAATTTAGCAGACAATTTGCTTATTGACTACTAATGATTGGGAATAGGGAATGGGGAATAATTTTACCCAGTCACCAATCACCAATCACCAATCACCAATTACCTCATCGTTGCTTTAGGTAATTGAGGATACCACGAGCGATCGCATCAGCCATGCGATTTTGGTATGCTGGAGATCCTAGACGGGGATTGTCCTCACGACCAGTCATGTAACCTGTTTCAACTAAAATTGCTGGCATAGAATTTTTCCTAAGTACATAGAATCTGGCTTTACGTGTGCCTCTATCTTTGATGGTACTAATATCTTGGAGAATAGTCTTGCGAACAGATTCCGCCAGACCATAACCACTATCGTAATAATATACTTCTAAGCCATTGACATCGGGACGATTATCAACTGAATTGGCGTGAATACTCACAAATAAATTCGCATTTACCCTATTAGCTATATCTACCCTTCCTTGTAGTTCTACGAAAAAGTCAGCATCTCGCGTCATTACAGCTTGTACGCCATTTTGCTGCAAAATTTGCGCCACTCTCTTACCAATGGGCAGAATGACATCCTTCTCTAACAAACCGCCCAAACCAGGAGCGCCCGAATCTTTACCGCCATGTCCGGGGTCAATCACTACTATAACTTTCCCTTTGGGAACTGAGAAGCGTGGCTGAGGTTGTGGTTGAGGATTTTCGATAACTGGGTCTGGTAGTTGTCCTTGGTTTCTAGGTAAAGGAGGTAGAGTAATAGGCGGTTGTAGCTGCCGAGAGTTTTGTAATTGCAAAGCTATTATTTGCTCTCCCACTTGGTTAAGTTCGCCGATTTTTATACCCGATGCAGGTTGAACCAAGACAACTACATTATTGGGTGCTTGTGGTTGTAGGCGTATCCTCAGCACAGGACTATTGGCATCAAAAGCAGGTCCTTTTACCTTACCAGCTAATTTAGCATTAGGAATAGTGATCCGAAATAAACCAGAACTTCTATCCCAAGCACTGGTAGCGGATATAGTTTGATCGGCTTTAATGAGTAATTGTGTACCATTAGCCGCTAATTCCACAGACTCAATAGTGGCTGGGGAATTGCTAACATTTTGTACAGGGGATTGATTTTCTTTAATTTTAGACAGATCGGCAAGACGATCAGGTAATACCACAAAATCACCATTACTGCCGGTTGTTACCCGCCAGTCGGGGCTGTTACTATCTACCTGTAAAGTCATGCGGACAGCAGGTGGTTTATTTGGTAGTTGGGTAAGTTGGATGCGTTTGACACCATAGCGATTAATCAACAAATCTCGTTTTTCTAGATTTGGTGATAAAGCTGCACCAGCAATGTCAACATTTATAGTGCGGTTATCTTCGCTGCGATTAACTTGAATTTTAAATATATTTGGGGGGGGATTACCACCACTGGTATCAACAAAAAAACCATCTCCTGTAATTCGCAAATGTTCAATTTGAACTATCCCCCCACTGGTGTTAGCGGCTATGTCTTGGTTAGGTATGCTGACAGCAGTTGTTGTCACCATATTGTAAGTATTTTTGGGGGTGAGTGTTGGTGTTTCTCCTGGGGGTTGATTGGCAGAAGCAGTTAAAGGGACTACATCAGCTTCTAGATTTGGTAATTGTACAATCCAGCGACTACCAGTAGAGGGTGTAAATTTGACTAGGTTGGGGTCAATAGTATAACCAGGATTCAGTTCTACAACTACCCGTGTTGTTTGTTGATCAAACTGTCCAATGCGGATAGCGCGAACTGCTCCGCCTATTTGTTGGGTTAATTGGGGACTACCCAAGCTAGTCCCTGGTAAATCTATTACTAACCGAGTAGGGTTAAAAATGAGTTGCGCTTGGGGTTGTACAGGACTAGATGTGTTGATTTCTAGTCTGTTTTGATTGGTATCAAATCGCCAAGATTCTAGTCTAGCTGCCGAAGCTGGCGATGATAGCAAGAAGATGGTGCTAACAGTGCTGGGTATTAACCACTGTAGTTTCAAAGTTTTTACTCCTGATTTGCATTCATGGAATCCGTAAATATTTCAACATCCTTGTAAATCCTCACACCTTTCCCGTCCACACTGGCGCTTGGCACTGGGAGCCAGACACCACAGTTAATGGCGTAATATTATAGCTTATGTTTTTGATTGTGCCATGTTGTCGTCAGGCAAATCAATTTTAGAGCTAACGAGCGACGCTCAACGAATACAGGAGAATAGAGAATGCAGAAGAAGTAAGACTGTGAGTATTATGTTTGATATTTTTGTGAAATTCTCGAATCTTTTAATTCTTGATTTGATAATTCTCCTGAGTAGAAAAGTTCCACCGGAAAGACGTTCCACCGGAATGTCTCTACTGACTTACTGAATTATTAGAAATTACTTATCTTTGTCTCAGGTACTGAAGAATACCTTGAGCGATCGCCTCAGCCATTTGATTTTGATAAGTTGGATTTCTCAGTTTAGCAATATCTTCCCTACCAGTGAGATAACCTGTTTCTACTAAAATTGAGGGCATAGAAATTTTTCTAAGGACATAAAATCTAGCTTTTCGCACTCTCCTGTCTCTAACATTGACACTTTGGAGAATTCTATTATGAACGGCACGAGCCAAGCCCAAGCCACTGTCATAATAATAAGTTTCTAAACCACTAACTTCGGGACGATTGAGACCGACTGAATTGGCGTGAATGCTGACAAATACATCCGCGTTAGCTCTTTCCGCCATTTGTACTCGTCCGGGGAGGCTGACGAAATAATCAGAATCCCTTGTTAATAACACTTGTACTCCGTTTTGCTGTAAAACTTCTGCGACTCTCAGGCTAATAGGTAAAATTATATCTTTCTCTCGTGTTCCACCAATACCAATTGCTCCGGGGTCTTTACCACCATGTCCAGGGTCAATCACCACTAATAATTTGCCTTTGGGAACGGAGGGACGGGGACGTGGCTGGGGATTCTTGATATTTGGATCTGGTAATTGCCCGCTGTTGGGAGATGGTAAGGGGGGTAGGCTAATGGGGGGTCTAACTTGACGATATCTTTCTAATTGTAAAGCTAAAAGTTCGTTACCGACTTGGTTGAGTTCGCCAATTCTGACTCCTGATGCTGGTTGGACAAAAATAACTACAGTGTTAGGGGCTTGGGGTTGCAACCTGACTCTCAGGACAGGGCTATTGGCTTCTAGGGATGGTCCTTGGACTCTGGGAGCTAATTTAGCATTTTCGATGGTGATGCGATATAGTCCAGAGCTTCTATCCCAGCCACCAGTAGCGGATAAATTTTGATCGGCTCTAATTAGTAGTTGTGTGCCATTACCAGCTAATTCTACAGACTCGATAATGGCTGGGGAGTTATTAGCAACTATGGGTTTGTTAGGGGTGGAAACAGGTGTTGATGGACTAATACTTTGAGGTAAGCGAACAACTCCTTTAGTTGGTAATAGAACCAAGCCGCCAGCACTACTGCTTATTACTTCCCAGTCGGGACTATTTTTGTCTAACCGTAATGTCATGCGGACACTGCTGGGAGTGGTTCGCAGTTGGGTAAATTCAATGCGGCTGACACCATGCTTATTGATGGCTAAATTTTTTTGTGTCAGTTCTGGTGATAGGGTAGCGTTGGCAATATCCATAAATATGGTGGTGCGATCAAGGCTACGATTGGCCTTAATCTGAGGATTACCGCCACTGGTACGAATAAAAAACCCATCTCCTGTTGTTTGTACTCTCTGAATTTGAGTAGTTCCTAGTGTGATATTGGCTGCTGTGGAAAATTCCGGTTGAGTTGGGGAACTTTGAGAATCGATGGTGGCTAAATTATATGTGTTATTACTAGCAGTGGGCGGTAGTTCTTCAATTTCTGGCTTGGGTAGTTGTACTGTCCAGCGTCGGGGATTGATGCCAACAAATTTAACTTCTTGGGGGTTGAGGGTATAACCGGGGGTGAGTTCTATAACTAGGCGGGTTGTTTGTGGATCAAGCTGTCCAATCCGTACTGCTCTAATAGCTCCGCCTATGGTTTGGGTTTGCGATCGCCCAAATTGAGTGTTTGGTAAATCAATTACCAAGCGTGTGGGGTTAAAAATTAGTTTTGCTTGGGGTTGTACAGCACCAGAAGTATTAATTTCTAGGCGGTTGAGATTTTTATCAAATCGCCAAGATTCTAATTTGGCGGCTAAGGTGGGGGAAGATAGTAAAAGAACTGTTCCAACAGTACCGGGCAATAAGTAGTGTAGTTTCAAAGTTATTTCTCCTGAGTTACATTTGTAAAAGTAAAGTCATCAATATCTCAATTCCACATTTTTGGCAAATCTGCATACTGTCACCACTGATAATAATTTGGTTTTTAATTGGGGATTTTTCGATTACTATTCTCTAATACCAGGTTATTCTCAGCCGCTAATATTTGATATTAAAATTTTTTTCTTTAGTCAATGGTCAGTTGTCTGTGGTCATGAGATGATTAACCTCTCCCTGGACTTTGCTGGTTCTTAATTGTACCTAGTTCCCAGTGTTTTATTCTCTGTGTTTCTGGAAATAACAATCATATTTAAGTGTGTTATTGAATCCTCATCTTGGAAAATACCCACTATGATCTCATAATGAAGTTAAGTAGGTAGGCGTTGAAATTTATCGTTGTGGCAAGGCAGGAGGCAGAAGGCAGGAGGGATGAGGTTTTTAGGCATTTTACATTTTGTGACATAGCTTGTTTTTTTCATGCCGACTTACTTAAGTTGCCGGATGCTCATCCATAATTACTGGATAAATATTGAGAATATAATAGGTGAGTGAAGGACAGGTAGAAACCAACATCATCAGCAAGATTATAAAAACCGAAATACCAAAGAAATTTGACTATTGCAGAAGACGGTGATCGAGAAATATAAGTTTCTGTTAAGTATTAATACTCTAAATACAGGTTTTGTGTGTGCGGTTTGAAAAGAAGCTGTGTTCATGAATTAAATCAGACTGCTATATATAGTTAGAGTTCCCAAAAAGAAACATTTATAGAAATTTCCTTGATACTCCCCACGGCTAAAAGCCGGGGGATTCTTGAATAGTCCACAAACGAACCTTCAACGGTGCTATCAAAGACACCCTACTGATTCCACTGAGGTCTAGACCTAGGGAAATGTTCTTTTTCCCATTACCAATTACCAATTACCCATTACCAATTACCCATTAACGTAATTCGTCG
>NZ_BJCE01000048.1:0-28165 GCF_005402885.1 Sphaerospermopsis reniformis | reverse complement strand
CGGCATTTTTTCCGGGCTATACTAACAGTAACTATCTCTAGCCCTGATGATTACGTCAAGTCTGGCTGAAATGAGAACATCCTCAAAGCCATACACAGACTGCCTTTTTAATTTTCGGACAGGTCTATTATCTGATAATGATTTTTCAAAATTGGGGTGCTCTAGAAATGATATACGCAGAAATAGAAACTAAAACAAACCGCTTAGAATCTTTAGAATCTATTGTTGAGCAAATCGGTGAAGCTGTGCTTTCTACTACTAATACTATTGAGCGTTTAGCTCAAAGAGTAGATGATTTGATCGTACAAGTAGAATCACAGGGAAAACAATTACAGCAGCAAGGATATCAAATTTTTGCCTTGTGTGATGCTGTACAAAGTCTCGCTGAAACACAAAAAGATTCATTACAAGAAATCAATCAACTGACAAAATCTGTAGATAACATTGTGTTTTTGCTGCAAAGTGTAGATGAAGAAATATGAACTACCCCAGCTTATTCCCAAATCCAAAATCCAAAATTGGCATGATCAAACCTTTAATTGAGTAATTGCAATATTGCCAGCAAAACATACATCTACATCACTACCAGGAGTGCGATCGCGTTTACCATATTCACCAACATAATAAAAATTATCACCCTCTACTCGATAATTTACAGGTAAAGGTTTGGTACAGGGTAGACAAAAAACAACTTGAGGATCACCATCTCCCGGTAGTAGATGGGGTAAATTCACATTCCAAAAGCTACCAGGTGCTAAAGGCTTTTTCAGTAAATCTGCTAATATTACTGATGTCCATTTAGCAGCTAAATCCCAATTATAATTGAGTTTAGCTTTGCGATAATGAGAAATCGCCACACCAGGAATACCGTGCATTGCAGCTTCTCTCACCGCAGCAACAGTTCCAGAAATGTACGCATCCACTCCCAAATTACCACCAGCATTAATTCCTGAAAGCACAAACTTGACATCTTGACGAATTTGTGTTATGGCAATTCTCACACAATCAGCAGGAGTACCAGCAATAGCATATTCAAAATCAGAACGACGTTCTAATTTAATCGGTTCAGTTGTCGTCACCTGATGTCCACAACCAGACTGATGTGTTGCTGGTGCAGCGATAATTACATCTTTGTCATTTACCGCTTTCAGCAAAGCTTGAATACCTGGTGCGTCGATACCGTCGTCGTTAGTTAAGATGATTGTCATGAGATTTTAGAGTTTAGATTTTAGAGTTTAGATTGATTCGACCAATAAATCCTGAAATAAATCCTGAAATAAATCCTGAAATAAATCCTGGTAATTTTACCATCCAGGAATTATCCTCAAATCAGATGCTTTTGACCTAGATTATGTAGTATTTTGATTGCAAGAGTATTTTAGGATTCATTTCATGAAACAGCTACTCAAGCAATTATTTAGTGGTCATTCATACCTTACCCGTCTCATTGTACCTGTATTGGTGATGATGATGGCTATTTCTGTTTTTGTGACACCTGCTTTTGCTACTGGAGTATATCAAATACCCAACCTGACAGCAGATACCTGGATTGTAGATGAAGGTGATGTTCTTAGCCGTTTTAATGAAGGTCAAATCAGCGGTGCTTTTAAAGACTTGGCCAAAGCAACAGGTAATGAGGTGAGAATTGTTACCATTCACCGTTTCGACTATGGGGAAACACCGGAAAGTTTTGCGAAAGGACTATTTACAAAATGGTTTCCTACACCAGAAGCACAAGCTAACCAAGCGATTGTGATCGTTGATACTCTAACCAATGGTGCAACTATTGTCAGCGGGGATCAAGTGAAAACTCTCTTGACTGATGAGATCGCTAATAGTGTCACAGAAGAAACACTAGGGTCAGCATTACGGGATGGTAATAAATATAATCAAGGATTTTTGGATGTGCGCGATCGCCTAGTAGCAGTCCTTTCTGGTAAACCTGATCCCGGTCCACCAGCAGAAAAAGAAACTGTACAGGTAGAAAGCACATTTAGCAATGCGGAAGAAACCGACAAAAACAAAGGTAATGCTACTGCTTGGGTAGTAGGTTTGTTAATTGCAGCTACTGTCATTCCCATGGCAACTTATTATTTATACCAAATCAATCAGCCTTCCAATCAGGGGTAAATAATGAGGGAATAGGTAGAATTTTTGTAAGGAGTCAGGAGATCAAGGAGTCAGGAATCAGGAGTCAGGAGTCAGAATATTTGTTTGTAGCAACTGTATTCTGTATCCTGAATCCTTACGAATTTTTTACTTTACGGTTTTGTACACAGTTGACCATGAAAAATACTTCTCAACATCCCAAACGGATTTTATTTTTACATCCCAACTTTCCCGCCCAATTTCGTCATCTGGCCACAACTTTAGCCAAAGATGATAAATATCAAGTAGTATTTGGTACAAATCGTCAGGAAGGATCAATACCAGGAGTATTGAAAGTTATTTATGAACCTTCCCGCACAGCAGCACCCCAAACTCATCATTATATCCGCAATTTAGAAAATGCAATTCTCACCGGACAAGCTGTATATCGCATAGCAGAACAATTAAAAACACAGGGTTTTATTCCCGATATAATTTACGGTCATTCCGGCTGGGGTCCGACATTATTTATGAAAGAAATTTTCCCGAAAGCAGAATTATTATGTTTCTTTGAATGGTTTTATCATGCTCGCGGTTCTGATGCCGATTTTGATCCCAGTGATCCATTAAATGCCGATGATTTGTGTCGTATTAAAGTCAAAAATTCACCGATTTTACTAGATTTATACCATTGCGATCGCGGACTTTCTCCTACTAATTGGCAACGTCAACAATTTCCCCTAGAATATCATCAAAAAATCACTGTTTGTCACGATGGAATTGATACTAATTTCTTTCAACCCAAGCCAGATGCTAAATTAGTTTTACCCCGAATTAATCTTGATCTTTCTCATGTTTCAGAATTAATTACTTATGTAGCGAGAGGAATGGAACCTTATCGCGGTTTTCCTCAGTTTATGGAAGCAGTAGCATTAATTCAACAACAACGCCCAAACTGTCATATTGTAGTTGTGGGAGAAGATAGAGTAGCCTATGGAAAAAATCTTCCTGATGGGAAAACTTATAAACAATTAATGTTAGAAAAATTAGATTTAGATTTAACCAGATTACACTTTACTGGTTTACTTCCTTATACTGAATATTTGCAAGTTTTACAAGCATCCTCAGCCCATATTTATTTAACTTTTCCTTTTGTTTTATCCTGGTCAATGTTAGAAGCAATGTCCGCAGGATGTTTGTTAATAGCTTCTGATACTCCACCAGTTAAGGAAGTAATTAAAGATGGTAAAAATGGACTGTTGGTAAATTTCTTTTCTCCCCAACAAATTGCCGAAAAGGTGAATACAGCTTTAGATAATTCTCCAGATATGATTTCTATTCGTACCGCTGCACGCAAGACAATAGTTAATAATTATGATCTACAAACATTATTACCACAACATTTAGATTGGATGTTAGGCAGAAAAATTGACAATTGACAATTGACAATTGACAATTGATAGTTGATAGTTGTTTCATTGAAGTTTAAAACCTCTTTTTTAAGGGAAAAAGTTAATAACCCAATTACCAATTCCCAATCACCAATCACCAATTCCCAATCACCAATCACCAATCACCAATCACCAATTAATAATTAGCTAATTCTTTACTCGCTTCTTCTTTGAGTCGTTGACGAATAGACAAAGGTGCTATTACTTCTCCATTTGGCCGCCAGTCTCGTAACCGCATCAAAACATTAATATCCCCAGTACGTATCCAAGCTTGATAATAAATATCTTGTTTATTTCTGTGTTTGATAATATCTAATATTTGCTGCTGCTGGGTTTTGGGAATGTCTGCTGTAATTAAATTTGCTAATTTTTCATAGGCAATACGCTGGAAAGAATGATGGCGAAAGGTGTTATCTACATACCATTGGGCAAATGCTGGGGGAAAACGAATGATCAATAATTCCCGTTGTAGGTAAAAGTTGAAACCCCAAGCTTTTTCTAATTCTGTCTCTACATATTCTGGGGTGGGTAAGTTGCCACTGTGCCACATTTCTTTTAATTCTTTGGGTATACCTGGATCTCCCCAGGGAAGAATTTGCAATTTTTCTGAGGCGATGCGGTCCAGTCGGTAGTTATGCCATGTTATATTTCCTTGGGGATCTATACCATAGGCGCTGAGATATTTGGCACGTCGGAGATAATGCAAACACACAGGATAAACGGTTATTTGTACTTTGCTTGCTGTAGCTGCGATCCAATATTCAAACTGCACTACTCCAGCGGCTGGTATACGCCATAGTTGTTCTAACTGTTCTTGATAGTTATCTACCTGGTCCTGCATTTCTTGAGAGAGTATATAGTCTAAATGCAGAAATATCCGTTGTTGTGGTTCTTGGATGGTGGGAGATGTATGGGTATGATCTACTATTTGTTCCCACAAATTATGAATGATGATATCTAGGTTTGGCTGCACAAAGGATATGGACTCTAAGACGTGCAGTAGTTCCCAGGTTTGGGGTAGGGACAGTTGGGTAAAGGTTGCTTGTGCTGTTGCAGAAATTGTTGGTGCTGGTAGTTCGGTTTTAGAGAGAGTTTGATATTCTCCTTTGACTACTGTTTGCAGCCATCCTAAACGAGTTAGCTGTTTGAGATCATCTCTGAGGGAACGATGAACTGTGGCAAAGGGGGGTTGTTGTAGTTGTTGGTGCAGTTGTTGGGAACTGATGCCGGTGAGTTGTTGTATTTCTTGTTGCCATTGGGTTTGGCAAATGTGGCTATTGGCAGTTTGAATAATTTGCCATCCGCTTTGATGACAGATGCAGGTGGGGTCCTGACATTTGGTGGTTATTTGTTCGGCGTTGAGTTTTTCGCTTTTGGGGTGATAGTAGGAAAATAGGCGATCGCGTAGTTGTGCGTAGGTAAATTTTTTTGCTAGGTCTGTTGTCCAGTTTTCTTCCCCATACAGTTTATTTAATATTACCCATAATCTAATTGAACGCTGCAAACGGTTGGCTAGTTGTCCTGCTGCTAACCAATGTAATATTTGCGGTGTGGGTGGATAGGGGAAGCTGTTCAAATTGATAATTGATAATTGATAATTGACAATTGTTTAAGAGGGTGTTTAAAATCTCTTTTTTCCAGGAGACAAAAAAACCAATTGCAGTAAGTATAATTTTCAATTGTACATTGTTTATTAGACATCTCCACAATAGAATGTATTAATTTGTCATAAGTTGTGGGGGCGAAGTAGGGGCGAAGCATTCGAGCGATTAATGATCGGTATTCACCAAAGGATATTTTCCAAATGCTTCGCCCTTACAGGGCCATAATTTATCGAAAAAATCAGACATCTAGATATCCCATAAGCTTCGCCTTGCCCCCATAAATAAGTTCCAGAATTTCTTTTCTGGAGATGTCTATTGTTTATTGTCTATTTTGGCAAGTTCAATTTTTTGTATTGGCACTGCAAAAGCTGATTAAATTACACAGGACTTACGCAACAGGGAACGAAAGTAGGGGTAATTCATGAATTACCCCTACGCAAGAATAAGGTTTTCAGTCACATCTTGCGTAAGTCCTAATTTATTACAACCAAGCGATCGCATTTTTTAGTAATTCTATCTTTTTTTCTCCCCAAGTTTTGTTTCCATCCCCTTGCGGGGAATTGATGGTGAAAAACAAACTAGATCACATCATCGCGGCAAAAAATTTCGCCCGAGAGTTTCCATCACCTTGCGGGGAATTGGTTATGAAAAACAAAAACTCTTCTGTGGATAAAGTCGGGAATTTTATCACTGTTTCCATCCCCTTGCGGGGAATTGGTTATGAAAAACCTATTCCACTGGCTATTGCATTAACCTTCCAATCTCCTTTGTGTTTCCATCCCCTTGCGGGGAATTGGTTATGAAAAACTACATTAATTACAATCCAATACGTCCTGAAGGGACAATCATAAAAGTTTCCATCCCCTTGCGGGGAATTGGTTATGAAAAACCCTACACTCATGGAGACCTTGTTACAAATAGCTTTCAAGGGGCGTTTGCGCCAAGCTACGGAAACAATGATGTAACAAGCGAAGTCAGTATTTAATTTTCTAGGTTCAGATTGCCGTTTCCAGCCAATAAATACAGAATAAAACAAAAACTTCCAGATGTCAACCCAAAAAACCAACATTTTTTGAAAATTACCAAAGATTACTAAATGTAAATCTTTCTAGCTTCCTGCGCCAAAACCAATACATTCCTTTACATTTCGTTACAAATGCCCAAAAGCTGACTCTGGGGATATTTCGACCACCTCCATACCCGCATAACCAGGAATATCAAACTTTACAAAATTAAATAATCAGGTGGTTCATAAGGAGGTTCACTTCCGTAAACCCGCGTCTTTTGTTTAGCAGTTTCATCCAGAGGATAAACCCGCAAATTATCCTCACTCAACTTCAGCACCTTTAACCACCGCTTTTCTAACTGGTGATTCAATTCCTCATTATCTAGCGGACATTCAAACACCGAATATTGCACTCGTTGACAACGCTGTTCCAACAACTTAGCCAACTTTGTCCGACGTTTATCATCGGGTACGTCATAACAAACTAGCCATAATTTAGGCATAAGATAGGCATAAGATAGTAATTGGTGGTTTCACCAGAATTTTTCTATGTCATAACCATCAAACTTTTCATCAATACTGATGATAATTAATTTTTCGCTCCTAGCTTGAGATATTAATAAGCGATCAAAAGGATCTTTATGATAATGAGGCAAATTATTTAGATCATAAATATGAGATAAATCAAGAGGTAATAACTGAATTTTATTTTGCTGGATTTCATCCTCAATAATTTGAGGTAATGCTGACTTAAATTGAATCTTACCCAAGGATAACTTAATTTGCATTTCCCAAATACTGACAACGCTTAAAAATACCTGAGTATTGGGATCACAAAGAAGTTGATAAACAGCAGGTGAAATTCTTGGAAAATCACTTGTCCACCAAATAAATACATGAGTATCAATTAAAACTCTCATTCCTCTTCACCCAACCAAAACTCATCCGGTAAAGGTTCATTAAAATCATCACTCATCCAAATTTCACCTTGATGTAAACCCGCAGTTCGTGGCAAATTAGAAGAATTAGATGGTAAATTAGGTTCTTCTTTGGCAACTTTGATAAAGTTGTAAACCTGTAATAGTAATGTCTCTGGTGCTGAGGACAATTCCTCTATAATAGTTTCCAAAATAGTCATAATTGAAATCAATCAACTCTCTACTTTGATTTTGACACATTTGCAATATACAGCAGCTTTCAGCTATCAAGCTATTTTCAGGTAAATAAACCACATTTTGATTTAGGTTTCGCGTCAACAATGTAGGGGCGAAGCATTCGGACAATTAATTATCGGTTTTTACATAAGACTATCATCCGAATGCTTCGCCCTTACTGTGGTCTTCGGTTTTACCTAAGGCTATCATCCGAATGCTTCGCCCTTACTGTGGTCTTTGGTTTTTACCTAAGACTATGATCCGAATGCTTCGCCCTTACTGTGGTCTTTGGTTTTTACCTAAGACTATCATCCGAATGCTTCGCCCTTACTGTGGTCTTAGGTTTTACCTAAAACTATCATGCGAATGCTTCGCCCTTACTGTGGTCTTAGGTTTTACCTAAGACTATCATCCGAATGCTTCGCCCTTACTGTGGTCTTTGGTTTTTACCTAAGACTATGATCCGAATGCTTCGCCCTTACTGTGGTCTTTGGTTTTTACCTAAGACTATGATCCGAATGCTTCGCCTGTGGTCTAAAGACATAGCGCAGGGTTGTTCCTGGTTCGGTTAAATAGAGTGTAGTCATAGGAAACAGGAAATTAAGAAAGTAGGGGTTTAGCAGTGCTAAACCCTTACAACACTTTGGAGGTATAAACGAAGTATTAATGTTTCCTCCTGTATCAGTAATCATTTTGCCTTGAGGTTAGAAGACCCCTTTTCTATCAGGGTGAAATAATACACCTATTGAATTGACAATTGATAATTGACAATTGATAATTTATGAAAGAGACAATTGATAATTGACAAGTTATGAAAGAAAACATTATTAAGGAGAAAAGCTTTGATTTTGCAGTCCGTATTGTCAACTTATATCAATATTTAAATAACGAAAAAAAAGAATTTGTTTTATCAAATCAATTACTGCGTTCTGGTACTGCAATTGGAGCATTAGTCAGAGAAGCAGAACAGGCAGAAAGTAAAGCAGATTTCATTCATAAATTAGCAATTGCCCTTAAAGAAGCAAATGAATCAGATTATTGGATATAACTAATGTATAAAACAGATTACCTCACAGAAAAACAATACAAAAGCATCAAAAATGATATCACGGAGTTAATCAAACTTTTAACTTCAATCATAAAAACCAGCAAGAAAATTGTTAATTGTTAATTTTCCATTGTCAATTGTCAATTGTCAATTGTTCATATTTACAAATACAGGAACGGAGAAAAGCTGATGACTGAACCTGCTTTACGCTTGCTATTAAGTGAAACCCTGATGGTAGAGGCTTTACATTATCAGGTTTTATTGATTGAATTAACTAGGAGCGATCGCATTATCGAACCCCAAGACTTAACAGGTTTAGAACTTCCAGCAGGAATTGATACAACCGGTGGTGTGGTAATTTCGGGACGCGCACCCATTTGGTTATATGCTTATCTGATCCATGAATTACATCCTACCGCTTGGGTTGCTTGTTATGATCCCCGCATCGGTGCGATAATCGTAGCTACTCACACTCGCTTAGTACAAATTGGACAAGTATTCAAAATCATTCCCCCCAACGGTAGAACCCAGGAAGGAGATACTACACCAGAACAACAATGGTCTAATTACTTTCGTCAACTGGGAGAATTGAGAGCAAATAATAGCGCAAATTCTCCCTTGACAAAACCAGAAAAATTGTGTCCAGCGTTGATGGTAGTTGGTCCTCCCGACAGTGGTAAAAGTGTATTTTCCCATGGGTTATTTCAAGCATTGCTCAAAGAAAATCCTGATATTTATTTACAACGCGCACATTGGGACGGTGAAGGAAATTATGTGTTAGAAATGGGTGCAGAAGCTACCGATGAAGAAATCGAAGCCTTTAAAGCACGTAATCGCGGATCTTTAACAGAGAGGTTTTTTCCCTACCAAGCGCAAGCTATTCTTCAGTTACGCAGACAAAAATCTTTAGTAATAGTAGATGTGGGTGGGATGGTGCAACCAGAAAAATTACCACTGTTGGAAGTTTGTACACATTATTTAATAATTAGTTCTCGACTAGAAGCGGTGGATGGGTGGCATAATTTTTGTGGTATTCGTGCTAATTTAATACCAGTTGGTGTCATTTTCAGCACTCTCACAGAAACGGAGATAGTTCATCAATTAGAACCTTATGTAGAAATGACTTGTGGTGCTTGGGTTAGAGGTAAAGCGCGTCCTGTTCCTGATATTTTACTAGAACGGGTACAAGATATGATCAATTGATAATTGATAATTGATAATTGATAATGGTTTCATTCAAGGCTTCCGCCGTGAGCGTCAGCCGAACGGTTTGAATCTTTTGCTTTCTAGGAGAAAAAAAGAAAAAATTTCCTATTTCCCCATCCTCTCACGAATGAGAGACAGGTAATTGTCAATTACCATTAGACATCTCCAAAATAGAATGTATTAATTTGTCATAAGTTGTAGGGGCGAAGTAGGGGCGAAGCATTCGAGCGATTAATGATCGGTATTCACTAAAGGATATTTTCCGAATGCTTCGCCCTTACAGGGCGATAATTTAACGGAAAAATCAGACATCTAGATATCCCATAAGCTTCGACCTGTCTCCATAAATAAGTTCCATAATTTCTTTTCTGGAGATGTCCATTGTTGAAGAAGTGCCAAGAAGGAATAAAATAGTAGTCAAGCAAGGGAAAAAATGGTGATGAAATGTAAAAGTTCGGTAACAATAGGAATTAGTTGGTGTTTAGCTTGGGGTAATGGAAGAAAACCGCAATTTGATACTTCTGTTTTGCGGGAAATGTGCGAAGCTTTGAGAACCGGGGGAGAAGTTCCAGTAGAGGTAAGAACTATTGTTCAACAAGTGGAAGATTTGCAAAAAATTAAGGAAGATTATTTTCCTGAGACTTTGGAACAGCTAAAAAATGATTATTCTGATTTATGGAATCAAACAACTAATATCGGTTTAGTTTATGGAGGTGTGACTAAGGTTAAGCAGTATGTATTTGAATCAGCTAAAATTCAAGAAGTGCGTGGTGCTTCAGCTTTGTTAGATAGAATCAATTTAATTGATTTACCTGCATTTTTTGGTTGTGAGAAACATCAAGATCATCAACAATGTCAACAAGCAAAAGATTACTGTGAAGAAGTTAGGAAAAATTGGTTAGATCAACAAGAGAATTTTCCTGAACTGTCCCCAGCATTAATTCCAGAGTTAGTTATTTACTCCACAGGTGGTAATATCTTAGCCTTTTGTCCTGCTGCTTTTGTAGATGATTTAGCCAATGCTATTGAAAAGCGTTACACTCATGAAACTTTAACAGCTAATTCCTGTGCTGTTGGTGCAAAATTCAAGCCTTTAGAAATTAGATTTGGACTATTGCCAAATATCATTAATAGTGATACATTCTGGATAGAGAAGTATCAGCAGAACCAAAATCATCCATTGGTATCAGCATATTTTCAGCAGGATAAACAACCTTTACTAAAAAATTTCAAAGAACGGAAAACATTTAATGAACTAGCAGGTAAGTTAGCATCATTATTTAATCAGCGTCGCAATGGAAATCAATTACCAGGAAGTAATAGACCTTTGCGTTGTTATCCAGCGATATTTGAAACCCATCCTTATTTAAAAAGAGATGAAGGCGATCGCCGTTGTGCTATAACTCAAGCTAAGACTGATCCTGAAGATTCTACAATAGGACTTCCAGGAGATCCTTGGTTCTCAGAAGCATCAGCACGGAAAAGACTGGTAGGACAAATAGCTAAAAGAGATAATAGTTCACAAAAATGGTATGAAAAAACAGGTTTAACTTGGCAACCTGGAGAAGATGCGATAGAAAGTTGGGTGAATAAATTTGAGCAATTTTTACATGACACCCCACATAAATATTATGGTAAAATACGTTCAGAAAATTTGCATCCTAGTCGAGTAAAAGAAGCTCTTTCTGTCAGAGAAATTGGAGATGCTAGTATTACTAAAGGATTTGTCGCCTATATTTATGCTGATGGTAACAACATGGGTGGATATATTCAGAAAGAAATTAAAAATCCAGAAGATTACCAAAAGTTTAGTAGAGATATTTTTGATGCTACAGAGAAATCTGTTTATGCAGCTTTAACTAAGCATCTTGAACCACACAAATTAAATCCCAGCTTGCAAGCTGAAAGGAAAAGTGAAAAAGAAATTTGGATTCATCCTTTTGAAATTTTAACTATTGGTGGGGATGATGTTATGTTAATAGTTCCCGCAGATAAAGCTTTAGAAATTGCTAAAACTATTGGAGAAGAATTTGAAAGAATTTTATTAAATAAAGGAGAAACCTATAAAACCGATCAAACTTATATTGCTGAAATAGTACATCGTTATCACTGTCAGGAACAAATTCCAACAGATCAACAATGTAAATTGAGTATGTCCACAGGAGTATTAATAACTGCTGAAGACACACCTATTTACTATGCAGAAAAACTGACCAATCAGTTACTTAAATCTGCTAAAAAACGAGCAAAAGAATTGAAAAAATGCCATTATTCCGGTGGTACAGTTGACTTTTTAGTTATGAAATCTGTCACTATGATTTCTTCTAACATTAGTGAATTTCGTACTAATGGTTTAACTAAATCTGGACAAGGACAGCAAAAACTAAAATTATATGCTGCACCTTATACATTACATGAATTAGGTGGATTATTGAAAACCGCACAAACTTTAATAGATGTAGAATTTCCTAAATCGCAACTTTACCAAATTCGCAGTTTATTAGAACGAGGTAAACAGACCGCTATTTTAAATTATCGTTATTTTCGCGTCAGGTTAAATAATAAAGAAGCTCAAAAATCATTAGAAGATGAATTTGAAAAAAAATGGTGTTTACCCAAGGATAAAAATAATAATGGTAATCTTGCACCTTGGATGTCTTTAAAAGACATAGAAGAATGTGAAGATAAAAATAAACAATCATCAGAGAAACAAGACACAAAAGATGATAAAGTTACTTATGAAACTATCTGGAGAGAATTAGTAGATTTATATCCTTTTTTTGCCAAAAAATCAAAAAAATCCAATGTTCAAGAATCTAAACAACAGGTATTATAACCATGATATCTTTGCGGAATTTACCCCAAAATCAAATTACAACAATCTCACTAACAGCAGTTATTGACACTGCATTATGTATAGGTGCAGGTGGTTCTGACGGTTCACTTGCAGATAAACCAATAGTTCGCAATGCAGACGGAAAATTGTTAATTCCTGCTTCCCAATTAAAAGGAAGATTGCGCCATGAATGTGAGAAAATAGCAACAGCATTAGGATGGCAAATTTTTCCAGCACCAAAAGCAGAAATACTTTGTCCTAACCCAGAACAAGTAAATGAGGAATTTCAACAAGAATATCAAATAGAGAATTATAAAGGATATCATTGTTTTGTCGCTAAAATATTTGGTAATCCCATTCTTCCATCTCGGATCATTGTTAATGATTTAATTTGTGATATTCCCAAAGAATATTTACCAGAAGTGATTCGTCCTGGTGTTACTATTAACCGTCGTCGTCGAACTTCTGAAGAGAAAAAATTGTATTTTTTGGAAACTTCTCCACCCAATAGTAAATTAGAATTTACAGGAGAAATTCAGTTATTACCAGATTGTCCCAAATATGCTAAACCTTTAATATTATCAGCTTTACGCCATATTCATGCTTTAGGTGGAAGTAAATCAGCAGGGTTAGGTTGGTTAACTTGGAAAGAATTAGAAACTGTAACAGCAGATGATGAAAGTTGGAAATTATTAATACCGAATAAAACAATATGAAACGAATTAAATTAACAATTACAGCTTTATCACCATTAGCTATTGCTGGGAAAAAACCTGGTTCTGTTAGTGAAGTAGAAGATCACATACCTGGTTCTGTAATTCGTGGGGCGATCGCCTCTCAAATTCTGGAAATATCCAAGCAACAAACACCAAATATAGCATCACAAAATTTAACAGAAAATGGTGGAGATTTTGCTACAATATTTTTAGGTGATGAACCGGCAATTTTTCAAAATGCTTATCCAGCAGTCGCTAAAAAATCAGAATTAATTTCTCAGGTTGTAACTGACGAAATAATGGTTTTACCTGCAACTGCGGTTAGTTCCAAAACAAAACCAGGATTTAAAATCAAAGGTAATGGAGTTTTTGATACTCTAATTGATCGTTTTTGTGCAGAAGCTTATGATTATCCCTATGATCCTAGCTGTCCTCAAGACTTAGGAAGAGTAGAACCCTTTGGAGGTTTTTATAGTAAATCAAAAGATGATAAATATCATAGTCATTCAGTTAGCACTCGGTTTTTAACAAGAGTGGGAATTAATCGTCAAAGAGCGACATCTCAAGATGATATACTTTATAGTATTGAGGTTTTAAATGAGTCATTTTCTGAAACTCCTCAAAAACAAAATTGGCAACCTGTTGTTTATCAAAGTTCAATTTTAGTTTATAATGAGGATTTAGGTAAATCTCTGACTGATTTTATTAATCAAAATTCTGGTATATTTCGTTTAGGTAGTTCTACATCAAGGGGTTTAGGAAAAGTTAAATTTAAAGCTGAACTAAGCGAAGCATTAACAGATGTTGAAGATAGAATCAATAATTTCAATAACAAACTAGAAGAACGATGGCGATTTTGGTTTATATTTGGTCAACCAGAAAATGATTTATTAAATAATCGAACCTATTTTACAATAGACCTTCAATCTGATGCTATCTTCACCGAAAATTGGCAACATACAACAGTGATATCATCCAGAATGTTGTGTGAATTTGCAAATGTAACAGAAGAGGATAATTTACCAAAATTAGAAGTAGCATATACTACCTATGATTATCGTTCAGGTTGGAATGCTGCTTGGGGTTTAATGAAAGATATCGAATTAGTAACAAATAGGGGGGGTGTGTATTTATTTAGTGTAGATAAAGAAAAGGAAAAAATATGGATTGATAAATTGCAAGAATTAGAAATAAAAGGAGTTGGAGAAAGAACTTCTGAAGGTTTTGGACAAGTGCAAATTTGCAATGAGTTTCATAATGTATTAAGAGAGGAAGCAGTATGATTGAACAACCAGATCCACAAAAGCAATTAAAAATTCAAAAAGGTATACTTCAAGCTGAAGATGATCTAGTAATCTGGATTAAAAACGCCTTAGATAAAACAAGCTATGGAGACTTAGAAGAATCACAATTTCGTAACTTACTCCGTGTTGCTGACACTACAGATAGCGCAGAAGTAATTAAGAACTTTATCTGTTATCAAGTTGGAAGAGACAAGAAATGGGGAAGAGGTAAAGGTTCTTTAGCCGAGAAAATCATTGAAGATATTGATAATAATATCAAAAAAGCTGCTCAAATAATTGGTGAATGTTGCGACGCTGATTTTAAACCTATTTGGTTAGAATTAATTCGCCGTTATTTGGGATATGGCGCACGTCATTTAAAGTTTAAGCGTGATGGAAATGCAGCTTAATTAGTTTTCAAATACTCACTTTAATAAAGGATAAACTAGATTCAATAAGAGGAATTAAGATATGTCAGAAAAAGTTATGCTAGTGTTAATTGGTGGACGTAGTGCTGTTCCACCAGTTGCAGGAGTTCTTCAGTTTCTTGATGATATTGATAAAATCAAGTTTTTAATTTGCCAGGGAGAACAATTTTTACAGTATCAAAAAAACGTAGAAAATCTTATTAAACAAAAACGTCCAAATTTATTGTTTAATAAAGAAACTGATCTTATCAGTGTCGATCCTAGTAAATTCGATGATGTTTATATAGCTGTTGAAAAGCTTTGTCAGGATGTAGATACTTTAAAGTATGTCAATTTAACATCTGCTCCTCAAACTATGGCTATTTCAGTCTATAGTTATGTTCAGGAAAAGTATAAAGATGTATTAATTTTTAGTATTAATACTAACCAATCACAAATTATTCCATTAGTTTTTGGTAAACAGCCAGTAGCATTTAATCAGCGATTAACGGTAAAAGACTATGTGACAATGTATGGTTTTAATATTTTTCAAAAGAATGATCAATATGAAAGTTCTAGTTATTTAGAAGAGCTAGTAAAATACATTGTAGATAATATTGAATCGTCAATAGCAATCCTTTCTTTAATTCGCAGTATTGCAGGTGAGGATATTAAACCTCCGAAGGGATTGAAAATATCTGAAAAAGAACTATCAAAGTTAGATATATCGTCTGAAATACTAGAATCATTTTTGAGGAAGCTAGAAAAATTTTCAATCATCAAGAATCTCGAAATATCAATTACAGGTATTAAATTTAAACTTGAAACAAAGGAGGAGTATGCTTTTTTAAAAGGTGATTGGTTAGAAATATTTACATATTATTCAGCTAAAAAATGCAACTTTGATTCTGTTGAAATGGGAGTACACATTAATAATTATAGGGGAGAAATAGATGTATTCTGTTTAAACAATACTAATGCTCTGATTTGTGAATGTAAAACTGGTAAAAAGCTAGATTCTGACGATTTATCTATTCTTAATTCAAAAGCTGAAAAACTAGGAGGAAATTATTGTGTAAAACTTTTTATTACAAGTGAGTGTGAAGTAGATGAAAAATTTACAAATCAGGCAAAAAATAATAAAGTAGTTGTTATATCAGGAAAGGAATTAAAAAATCTAACTGATATTTTAATACAACAAATGCAAAATCCAACATATAAAAGACTTTAAATACAGGAGACAATTTTATCATGCCGAAAATTCTTTTCATTACCGTCGGTGGTTCTCATCAACCTATCATCACCGCTATTCGTGAATTGCAACCAGATCGAGTGGTTTTTCTTTGTTCTGATGGTCCCAAAGGTAGTAAATCGCAAGTAATAGGAAGCGGAACACCTTGTGAAGTAAGACGCGGAACAGAAGTAATTGAAAAGTTGCCCAATATTCCTACACAAATAGGACTAGGTGATAAATTTCAACCAGATAGAGATGTAATCTTGATTGAAGAACCAGATGATTTATCAGAATGCTATCTGAAAGCATCATTATGTATTCAGAAGATTCAGGAAACTGTTGCAGATGCTCAAATGATGGCTGATTATACAGGTGGTACTAAATCCATGTCTGTAGGTTTAGCAATGGCATCTGTGGATTATCAACTTACATTATATGTAACTACAGCCGTCCGCACAAATATTATTAAAGTTGAACGAGGAGAATTAACAGGACAAGCAACAGTAGCACCTGTAGTTGTACAACGGACTCTAGAACAATTTTTACCTATTTTCCTACAACAGTACAACTATCCAGCAGCGATCGCACAACTAAAACGTCTTTTATCATCAATGGCATTACCATCTGATATTAAACGACAAATCCAAACTTTATATGCTTGTTGTTCAGGTTTAGATGCTTGGGAAAATTACCAGAAAATTTACGGGATAAATATGAGAAAAAACGTTCTAATGTCAAGGGAAAAATCCAAATAGCTTTAAGAAGTAGCTATGATCTTTTAAGTGAACTTCCTGATGATCCTATAGGTAAAATATACCTAGAAAATGCTAATAAAATCATCAATGCTTTAGAAGTTAGAAATAACTCATTATTTGCTCATGGATTTAAGCCAATTACTAGCACTGACTATGAAAATGTCAGCGAAGTATTTGTTAACTTCATTAAATCTGCCATCAGTTCTGTAGTCAGCAATAAACCACAAATACAACCTCCTCAATTTCCAACTGACCTAGAAATTTAATCCCTTGATTAAGTCTATAATGTTCACAGAATAAATTTATTTAGTCCTACTGTATAGTTTCTAAAACTATGACCTCCACTCCCGTCTCCACTTTAATCTCCTTAACAGACTTCCTCAAACTACCAGAAACAAAACCAGCGAGTGAATATATTGATGGTAACATCTACCAAAAACCAATGCCTAAAGGTAAACACAGCGCCATACAAACATTTTTAGCACCTGCTATTAATCAAATTAGCATACCTAAAAAAATAGCTCGTGCATTTACAGAACTGCGTTGCACCTTTGCAGGTCGTTCTCTTGTTCCAGATATCAGTATTTTTAAGTGGGAATTAATTCCCCTTGATAATAATGGAGAAATTCAAAATGAATTTACAATTCCTCCTAATTGGACAATTGAAATTGTATCACCAGAACAAAGTTCAACCCGTGTAATTAACAATATTTTATTTTGCTTAAAACATGGTACTGAATTAGGTTGGCTTATTGACCCTCAAGAAGGCTTAATCATGACTTTTTTACCCCATCAACTACCAGAAGTTAAGCAAAATCAAGACTTTTTACCTGTTTTAAATTCTTTAACAGCATGGGAAATATCTGTTGAGGACATATTTAGTTGTCTCCGTCTCAATTAATTAACTATAAGTGGTATAATTATTATGTTCGACACATTCAAAAACCGCCTAGAAATCACCGGAAAACTCACAACAATCACCGCATTACGCATAAGTGCGGGACGTTCCACCGAACCCATCGGCACAGATTTACCCGTCATCAAAGACGCATTAGGACAACCATTAATCCCCGGTTCTAGCTTTAAAGGTGCTTTAAGATCCCGTCTTGAAAGTTTCCTCAGAGGAATTGATCCCAGTTTGGCAGAAGATCCCGCAGATTTCACAACTACAACTAGAAACAATGAGGTTAAATATTTAAAAGATAAATACAAAGATAATGACTTTCAATTAACAGAAAATTTGTTAGAAATGACAGATTTAATCTCTCGCCTCTTTGGTTCACCTTGGATAGCAAGTAAATTTCAAATCAGAGATTTAAACGTAGTACCTAACACCTGGTTTGGACAATATCAAGAAAGAGACGGAGTAGCAATTGATAGAGACACAGAAACCGCCGCAGATGGTAAACTCTACGATTTTCAAGTAGTACCAGCAAGTACAGAATTTCAATTTCATGCCATAGTTGAAAATGCAGAACCTTGGGAACTAGGATTATTAATGATTGGGTTACACCAATTTGAAACCGAACAAATTCCCCTTGGTGGTGGACGTTCTCGCGGTTTAGGAGTTGTTAAACTAAATATAGAAAAAATGCGCTGGGTTGATGTTGAAGACGATCCAAAATTTATGTTGCAATATCTTCAAAAATTAGTTATGGGAGATGAAACCGCTTATGAAGATGCAGCAGATTATAGAGATGAATGGGTACATCAATTAATTGATCATTTAAACAAACAAATATCTCAAAAAGATGCAACCCAAACAACAGCTTAAATCTTCCGTAGAGTGCGTTACAGATAAACGCATCAAAATTAATCTTGTAAACTTCCCCATCTCACCCAAATGGAGTTAACATAAAAATAAACATCATCATTATTAATCAAAATGGCACAACTAACAATACAAGTACCAGATGAATTAGCTAACCGATTACAACCAATATTACATCGTCTTCCAGAACTACTTTCACAACTGATAGAATCCCATACACCAGAACCATTAACCTTAGCCGATTCCAGTGATCTACCAACAACTTATACTGAGGTCTTAGACTTTTTAATTCAACAACCAACCCCAGAACAAATAGCCAAATTTAAAGTTTCAAATCAAGCACAAAACAGATTGGAAACTTTATTAGAAAAAAGCCGTATGGGGACAATTTCTGAATTAGAAAATAGCGAATTAGAAGTTTATGAACAATTAGATCAATTAATGATTTTAAGTAAAGCTAGAGCTTACAGTATGATGAAAAATGACCAATAATTTAATTTCTGCTAATCGTTTACAAATTTGGACAGAACACTTTACTATAAAAAATGGAGAAATCATTGGTATTACTTCTATTGGTGAAGCTACATCACGTTTACTGATGTTTAATACTGCTAGCAGAGTGCGATCGCGTCAATTATTAATTACACAAAAACTATATTATCTTTAATAAGAGGTCAAAAAATGGCTTTCAGTAATTACAAAACCATCGGTGAAGTCCTCAAAGCTTTTCAAGTTACCTATACCGAAGCCAATTTTATCAGCGAAATTGCCTTTAATATTTCTAACTACTTCCGCGAAGATTTAGAATTAATGATGCGGGATGCAGTCGTTGATAATTCAGAATTTGCTATTTGCGAAAATCTTATTTATCCCGTTCTCAAAGAAGTTTGGAAAATCTACCGGCAACATTTTATTTTATGGAGTCATCAATCGTTAAACTATGATGAAAAACTATCAGGATTTCCTGAATATATTTTAGCTAAACGTTCCCCTTTAGGTAAAGTTGTCTTTGACAAACCCTATTTCATTTTAGTAGAAGCTAAACAAGATAACTTTGAAGCAGGATGGGCGCAATGTTTAGCAGAAATGATCGCTGCTCAAAGATTAAATGGAGAATACCAAATTATTATTTTGGGGATTGTTTCTAATGGAATAACATGGCAATTTGGAAAATTAGAAAATGAGGTTTTTACTAGAAATAGCACTTATTACACAATTCAAGAACTAGATAAATTATTTGCTGCTGTTAATTTCGTATTTCAACAATCTGAATTACAGTTAAATAATTTAGTTTTATCTGCTGCTTAAATTTACCTGAATCAATTAACATTATGCACAAAAAATTCGTAAATCATTGCACCATAGATTTAACCATCATTCCCGATAGTCCAATTCTGATAAAATCTGGAAAAGAAGGTGCAGATCCCACAAAACCAGACATGGAATTTGTGGAAACCTATCACGCTGGAGGACGTACTATATACTTACCCGGAAGCAGTTTAAAAGGTGCAATTCGCGCCCATGCTGAACGTATTGTCAGAACAGTAGGAGGTGATAATAATACCCAAAAACTTTGGGCAAGTGACCCAATGAAAGGTGATTATTTACCTAAAAACTTATCAAGTCATGAAATCTATAAACAATCATCATTTACTGATCAAATGTTTGGTAATACTTCTATTGCAAGTAGACTCAGAATAGAAGATGCTTATCCAGAAAAATCAAAACCAGTAAGAACCGAAGAAAGAAACGGTGTAGCAATAGATAGAGTATTTGGTTCTGTTGCTGTCGGTCCATTTAATTATCAAGTCTGCACTGCGGGAGAATTTAAAACCAAATTACATTTAAAAAACTTCACCTTAGCACAGTTAGGTTTAATTGGTTTAGTATTGCGTGATTTAAACGATGGTTGGTTTGGTTTAGGTTTTGCTAAATCTCGCGGTTTAGGAACTGTAAAAATCCAACTAAATAAAGCCGTTGTTCAATATCCTGGTTGTATTTTATCAGAAGATAAACAAGAAATCTGCGCTTTCGGTACTAACAAAAAATGGCGAAATACTTGTTTATTAGGTGTAGGTGAATTTTTAACCGAAAATGATGCAAAATCTTATGGTTTCCCGAAAGAAGATAGTCAAGATACACCTGTAGCTGCTCAAAAAATGAATTTAGGTTTTGGTGTAGAATTAACTTGGAAAGAAGGAACAGTTAATGATTTATTTGAACGTGGTGTTAGGTCTTGGAGTCAAGTATTAGTTTAGGTTTAATTAGGTGCAAAATGACAGCTTTTGTTGGTTACAAAGAAAATCCGTTATCTGATGCTGAATTAGTGAATTTAATCAATAGCCTAGCAACAGAAAATAATAGGTATTTTCTGTATTGGACTAATGAAGTCAGCGGAATTAGAGAACAAATGATTGATAAATTTCCTATGTTAGAAGGACAAATGTTTAATGATCAATTTGAACTAAGATGGAAATACAAAAAAGATAATACTTATGAAGTTTTACTTTTAAGTATGAATGGTGCAAATTCAGAATTTAAACCATTAGAAAAAGAATGGCAAATAGAAGAAAGAAATGCGTATTTTTATCCATCTACAGAAACCCGCTTTCCTAAAGATTTTAATTATCCCAAACATCTAGAAATAAAACAACGATATTTTCTAGATCAAACAACTGCAACAGTTCATTTTGTAGCACTCACAGTTGAGAAATAATTATGACTTACCAACCACCGAAAAAACCAATTCCTAAAAGTGCATCTCAGTCAGAAAATGCCAAACCTTATAATTTTGTATCCTTTCCCAAAGACAGACCTAACTTACAGCGTCCCTATGGACATCATAAATATGATCAAAATCGTTTGCACGGTACACTTTACCTGACTTTAAAAGTGCAAACACCCCTTCATGTTTCCACAGGTGCAGTAGTTTTAGGTAGCGATATTGGGACAAAAATTTCCCTAATTAAAACAATGGTGCAAGGAGTTGATAATAAATTATCAATTCAAGGAAGTTCTTTAAAAGGTTGCATTCGTTCTGTATATGAAGCAATTACTAATAGCACCTTACCCGTAATTACATCTAGATATAAAGATAAAATTCCTCCAGAACGTTTATCTTGTAAAAATAAAGAAAAACTTTGTCCTGCTAGTCGGGTATTTGGTGCATTAGATTGGCAAGGTTTGATAGAATTTAATGATGCTAATTGTGAAATAGTCAATTTCTCCACAGGATTTATGCCTTCTTTATATCGTCCTCGTCCAGACCAAAGTAAGGCATACTTTATTAATGGTAAAGTAGCTGGAAGAAAGTTTTATTTTAATACTTCTAAAGCGATTGACAAAGGACAAAAAGAAGGAATTTCTGTACAACAAGCCGGAAGAGAATATACATTTAAAACAGAAATACAATTTAAAAATTTACTTTCTGAAGAGTTAGGAACATTATTAATTGTTTTAGGACAAGACAAAAAATATCCCATTGCTTTAAAAGTAGGAGGTGGTAAACCTATTGGTATGGGAACCATGACAGTAAATGTAGATAAAATCAATCAACCACAAAATCTAAAACAGCGTTATTCAACTTATGAAATTAGTGAAGATGATGAATTAACTGGAGTCAAATTAGTGCAATTTATCCAGAAATATATTCAAATTGCACATTCACGCTTGATTCAAAAACAGCAACTAGAAGAACTTGCGGCTATTTTACGTTATCCCAGTGATAGATTACCACCAGAAGGAATGTATTAATTATGAGTTTAACAGATGGACAATGGGAAATTGCTCATGCGATCGCACAAACTTTAGTCCAAGAAGATACAGATGTCAACGAAGTAGGTAAAATCCTTGCATATCTGCGGACAATTATTGATAAATCTGATGCTACATCCCGATTTTTAACATACCTCAAAACCTTGGTTAAAGATGGTAAACAAATCGGACACAGTGGTAAAACCCTGGGATATTATCGCAATATAGAAATTACCTGTAGTCAGTATTTCAAAAATAACAGTGATGCTCATACAATCCTGCAAATTTTAGGTTGGGTATCTCGCTTAATGCGATATTACAAAGATGCAGGTGTTCCTGTGGGGGAAATTATCACACCTGGAGCATCAGTTGTAGAGTCAGCACGTCAAGCGGAAATAGCCAAAGTTACCGAATCTCAAGAGTTTAAAGAAGGTGATGTAATAGAAGCGAAAGTTACTAAAATCAGTGGTAATAAGGTTAGTTATGAAATATTGGGAGTCATTAAGTTGACTGAGAAAGAACCGAAAAAAGCAGCTTTACTTCAGGAAGGACAAACTGTGAAGGTGAAAATTGCTGCTCTGAAAGAGGATGGGAGTATTAAAAGTATCAAGTGTGTTGATTAGATTGACAAATTTTTTATTAAACTAATTTGCTCATCTTGTCAAAATTGATATTCAGTGTTACTATGAATGTGTAGAATTAATAACTCAAATAGGAGTCTTTGTTTTATGAATGAAATCAGGTCAAATTTTAGATTACTGGAGTGCTATTCTGCATCAACTCAATCTACCTCGTTTCAAAAACACTATTTATCTGTTACCGATTATAAAATCGTAACAGTATTAGCTTTCTCTCAATCAGTGGTTAGCACAACAACAACTACTATGTTTATAGTATAGCTTTTTAGTGAATCAGAGACAAGCTAGGTTAAGAGATATTTCTATCTTCTTAGCTTGCTCTTGCTAAAAAATAATTAGGAAGGCGAAAGTCTTTGTTTTATAGACCTGTTTTCGCCTTCCTGTTATTATAAAAGATAACAATTAAGAAAAAAACGTTATGAGTGAGTTAGTTAACAAGAAAATATATCTAGTGACCGGTGTACGTATAGCAATTGATAGTCAAGGTGGAATCTTGATAGCGGGAATACTTTCAGATACTCCTTTCACCGATGAGCAAGATTCAGAAACGCTGTCAGAAAATCCAATAGCAAATTTTGCATTTACTCGACAACAAGCCACTTTTTTAAGAGAGCGTCTTAATGAATTTTTAAGGGAAGAATAATGACTTTTAGTATGAACACAATGACAAATAAGGGTTTAGTACCAATTTCCCAGCATACAACTTGGAAAAAATTTAGCTCATTTGACTTACACTTAATTAACACTGACAAATTTGGCAGTTCTAATGTTATTCCTGAAATCAAAGAACTGACAAATAAGTTATCTGCATTTCCTAGTGTAAAAAGAGTCAGGGCTATAGCTAAAAATTTTCCAGACCTTCATGAGATTAATTTTGACATAGAGTTAGAAAAAGATACAGAATTATCTTATGAAAATTGGGAAAAGCTGGAAGATATAGTGATTGAATATGAATGGAAACTTAGGGATAAATCTGGCGAAAAGTGGTATTTTCATACTCAAATACTGGAAGAACTGCCTTTACTTAAAGATTCTACACCAGTTATTTGTACGTCAGATCACAAACAAGGTACAAAAATTGATAGGCCAAGTTCGCTGATGTCTATCTATCAAATTAGTTGAGTGTTAAATTATCTCTACCCAAGCTCCGAAAATGACTTGTGACATCTACCTTGAGCAAGCTAAAAGCAATGAAAAAGCCGCACGTAGCATAGAAGCTGATTATCCAGATTGGGCTGTAACAATGTGCTTTTATGCTGCATTACATTGGGTAGAGTATTATGCTTGTGTTAGTGGCTTTGATATACACGCGGAATACAAAGCAGATGATAAAGAATCTCGTCATACATCACGCAGGAAATATGTTGATGATAAGCTGTTGTGCATTTAATTTGTATAAGTGGAATAGACAAGATGCCTGTTCCACAAGAGTTCAGAATATTAGGATTATACAATTTAGCTATGTAACAGCTTATTTCTCAAGAACTAGGTAATCCAAATTTACGCAAAGCCTATGCTTATTTAGAACAAGAAAGTAGAAAAACTAGGTATTTACAGAATTTAAGCACTAATGCCAAAGTATATTATACTAAAAATAGATTCACAGTGACAGATTCTTTTCAAAAGCTACAGCAAATTAAACAACTACTAAGTAGTTAAAATTTGAATCCTCGGAAGGGGACGGAAACAAACATCCGTGAGATGCTGACTAACACTCAAGTAATCTAGTCAGACTAACTCCCAAAAGGAGACGGATAAACCAATCCGTGAGATGCTGGATGAGATAATTAGATTAATTTTTATCCCATCTCTCTTCCCCGCAAGGGGATTAAATCTCAACCACAAAAACAGTATAATAATTAACTAAAAAAATCTCTTTAAATTGTTAACATTAATCAGAGTTGAGCCAATACTGCTTGATGAAGTTTTCAGAGGATATCACCATCAGAATCAGAATTAATTGATATCCCTTATTACCCCCATATCAATCTTTATCTCACTCGAAAAAAGGTGAAAGTATCATGACAACCTGCAACGGAGTTAACGCTGCAAACAACTCCGAAAAAAAACAAGAAAAAACCATTGAACAAGCAATACTAGACGCTATTGCCGAAGCCAGAGAAGTTTGTGATCAAAATGGTATTAATTCCCCTAACTGTGCAGTAGCTTGGGATATCGTCGAAGAATTGCAAGCCGAAAAAGCCCATCAACAACAAGCAAAACATCGTCAGACATCCCTAGAAAGCTACTGTGAAATGTATCCAGATGCCCTAGAGTGTTTAATGTACGATTTGTAAAAATTGATGATTGATGATTGGTGACTGGTGACTGGGTACAATAAATATTTCTCGTGATTTCTCGTTCCCATACTCTGTATGGGAATGAATTATTAAAGGCTCTGCCTTGAGTAAAATTAGAGTCAGAGACTCTATGATAGCATTCCTAGAACGTCTTGTAGGGGCGAAGCATTCGGGTGATAACCTATCGCTGAAACCATTGATATTCTGTCCGAATGCTTCGCCCTTACGATTAATGAATCGGTGTTCTAGTCAGAGACTAGGAACGAGTATCTCTACTGTCACCTGTCCCCAGTCCCCAGTCACCTAAAAAAAGCGATCGCACCCCCAAAACTCAGAAATGCGATCGCTTTTTCGTTGCATTTATTTGTGTAAATTTCTTAACCAAGCAAATGCAACTGAATAAGAATTGTACTCACAAGATGATGAGTAATTGGTAAACTATCAACCACCATCCCCAAACACAGCAACATCATGTAAGAGATGGAATATAGAAACAACTCCCTAGCAACAGTTTTATCCTCTGGGTTTTGTAACAACCGCCAAGACTTATGGACAAATACCCCACCCAAAGTCAAAGCAATTACCACATACACAATACCACTAGCGTGTAAAGGATAAAATAGCAGCACAGTAGAAGTTACAGTAATTACCGTGTAAAACCAAATTTGCCTCACTGTGGCTTTATCACCTGCAACCACAGGTAACATCGGAATCCCTACTTTTGCGTAATCATCCCGAATCATCAACGCCAAAGCCCAGAAATGAGGCGGAGTCCATAAAAAGACAATGGCAAAAATTAACCAAGCTGCCCAACTTAAAGTATCTGTCACCGCAGCCCAACCAACCAAAGCTGGAATCGCACCCGCAGCACCACCAATCACAATATTTTGAGTGCTGTGGCGTTTTAGCCAATGGGTATAGACCAAGACATAAAAAACGATACCAGAAAATGCTAAAAGTGCAGCCAAGAGATTGGCGAAAACAGCCAAGAGAGTAAAAGAACCCACAGCCAGAGCGATCGCAAAAATCAACGCATCACGAGGCTGCACCCTACCAGAAGGCATAGGACGATGGCGCGTCCTTTCCATGTCATAATCTATATCGCGGTCATAGATACAATTAATTGTTTGGGCGCTGGCAGCAGCCAAAGTACCACCAAGCAGCGTTACTAACAATAGCCAAGGATTAACTTGCCCTTTAGCAGCAATCCACATACTACCAGCCGTTGTAATCAAAAGCAACGGAATAATCCGGGGCTTAGTTAGCTGATAATAACTTTGAATCACCTGAAAAAATGAATCATGGTGGCGACGAGAGACATTAGTCTCAATCATGTTAGCTCTCTCTCTTTGCTTAAATTTGTTAATAACTGTGGGGACTGGTGATTGGGGACTGGTGACTGGGGACTGGTGATTGGGGACTGGTGATTGGGGACTGGTGATTGGGGACTGAGAGTACCAATCACCCATTACCCATTACCAATTACCCATTACCAATTACCCATTACCAATTACCCATTACCAATTACCCATTACCAATTACCCATTACCAATTACCCATTACCAATTACCCATTACCCATTACCAATTACCCATTACCAATTACCCATTACCAATTACCCATTAGCATGACTAACCGTGCTGTCACGCAAAGCTAAAACCGTAAATACCACCAAAGTACCCAACAAAGTAGCACCGACAGCTTGGTGAGTTACGGTGAGAGGTTCGACTTGTAGATGTAACCGGAAGGTGGCAACACCTAACAGCAGTTGTAAAATCAATAACCCACCTGCCATATTTGCCAATTTTCGTAAAGCAGGATGTAAAGCAGGTGTACGCCAGGAAATTAAGACAACAGCTAAAATTGCTAACGTTGGTGGTACTAAACCAAAAATGTGGCTATACATCACACCACAAAGTTGATCCCCAGCAAAACACTGATGCAAAGCCCAGCGAGAGCCTACCAAAGCGCCGAGTAAACTTTGCAGATAAACCAAAACCGCAGCAACCAAACCCAACCAAGGCAGTTTTCCTACAGTTCCCGTACCTTGATAAGGGCTAAGTGCCGTACCAATGACTAAAAGGGTAGTGAAAAATAATAACGCCGTTCCCAAATGAGCAGTCACAATATCAAACCGCAACAATTCGGTAACGGTAAGTCCTCCTAAAATCCCTTGGAAGACAATTAAAAACAAAGCAAAAGTTGCAGCCCAAGGCAACCAATGAGGTAAAACCCGACGATGCCACCAGGATAAACCAGCTAAGGCGATCGCGCTAAAGCCAATCAAAGCTGCATCTAATCTGTGAAACCACTCCAAGAAAACCTGGAGATTCATTTGTTTAGCCGGCACTAATTCCCCATAACACAAAGGCCAGTCTGGACAAGCAAGACCAGCATTCATCACGCGGGTGGCACTGCCTATAGCCATCAAAATTAAAGTAGCTATGCAAATTTTCCACACCAAGCGACGAATCACTTCCTTGGGGCTGTTTTGTGGTGCGGCCGCTTCATTTTGTTGTTCTAGGACAAATTCGTTCATCAACGATACCTGATACTTTATCACCGCTTGAGGTAGAGCTTCTTAAAATTGTCTATTGACCTAAATTGCGAGAGTTGAACCGTTGGGAAATGGAGATGTGGGGAGATGGGGAGGCAGGGGAAGAAGAAGCAGGGGGACAGGGTGCAGGGTGCAGGGTGCAGGGTGCAGGGTGCAGGGTGCAGGGTGCAGGGTGCAGGGTGCAGGGGGAGAATATTAACTTTTGCTTTTTGCTTTCTACTTTCTGTCCCCAGTCACTAGTCCCCAGTCCCCAGTCACTAGTCCCCCGTCCCCAGTCACCAGCCACTATTCACAAGTCCGCGATCACTCGGCCCCCGCCTCCCGCTCCCAAGACCCGTCCCGACGGCAACGAGCGTCC
>NZ_BJCE01000047.1:0-28390 GCF_005402885.1 Sphaerospermopsis reniformis | reverse complement strand
TGTCCACAACAACGATCAATTCCCAGACTGTCTAAGAGTAGATCGCTAACGGCGTTGGCGATCGCAAACTCTCCATAAAAGCTTTTAGAAAAATCAAAAGACTGCATCTCTGTAACAATAGCAATTACCAGAGATCCTAAATCATCTTCTCCTTCCATGCGTTGCCTGACAAAAATCTGCGCTGCACGTTGGGCAATTTTTTGATTAACCAGTTCGGGAAGAAATTCTGTATCTAGCCATAACAACAGTCGCTTTTGCAACCATTCGCCTTCTTGTTGAGGATTTTCCGTAGGTGGTAGGGTAATAGGTGGAATTGGCTGAGTCATGTTTGTATATCTTAAATAGATTTTGTGTACCAAGGTAATCTCATACCATTTTGGATTTTAGATTTTGGATTTTGGATTTTAGATTTTGGATTGTAAAAGTCTTGTTAAACAAGCTTTTAACACAAGCTTTTAATCTTTCCATATCTCAAAATCATGGTTCAAGCTGGGATGAGAGAGAAAAACGCAGCAGCAGTCCAATCACAGCTAAATGCGTTCCTTTGGGGGTTTTGTTATGATGTTCATAAACTATGGAATATGATGTTGCTGCTATTATTCGAGGTTATGCTCAAGGATATTTTCTCATGGCTGATGAGCATGATCACTTGGGATGGTATGGAAGTAGAGAACATACTTTGATTCCCTTAGATGAAAGATTCCACTATCCCAAGTCATTACAACGAGTTCTCAACCAAGAAAAGTTTACAGTAGCAGTTAACCGTGACTTTATGGGTGTGGTTAATGGATGCGCTAACCGAGAAACAACTTGGATTTCTCAAGAATTAAAAAAAATCTACTGGTTACTTTACCAAACTGGTTATGCTTATAGTTTTGAAACCTGGCACGGTGATCAACTTGCAGGGGGAATTTTAGGGATTGTGATTGGAGGTGCTTTTATTGGTGAATCTATGTTTTATAAAATTCCTGAAGGTTCTAAAGTAGCGATGGTGAAGCTAGTAGAAAGGTTGCGAGAAAGGAAATTTTTATTGTTTGACGCACAAATGATGAATCCCCATTTAGCCCGATTTGGTGCTTATAACGTCGGTACTAAAGAATATGAGACGTTGCTGAGACAAGCTTTGCAAACATCTTGTTCATTAGAATGATAGTTGATAGTTGATAGTTGATTAGGAAACATCAAATTGATTACCCAGTCCCCAGTCACCAGTCCCCAGTCACCAATCACCAACCAAATAACGATAGAATGAAATTAATCAGACATTCATCATAAAGCCAAGACAATCATGCCCTCTGATATTGCTGTAGAGAAGAAAAAGTTAAAAAATCCACCTTTGAAGCTTCATTATTTAGGCGATCGCGCCCTCCGTCAACCTGCAAAGCGGGTAACAAAAATAGATGATGAACTTCGTCAACTGGTGCGGGATATGCTGCAAACTATGTACAGCGAAGATGGTATTGGTTTAGCTGCACCCCAAGTTGGAATTAATAAACAACTAATTGTCATCGACTGTGAACCCGATAAACCAGAAGTACCCCCATTGGTATTAATTAACCCTGTGATTAAACAGGTTAGCAGTGAGCTTTGTATTGCTCAAGAGGGCTGTTTAAGTATTCCTAAAGTTTTTTTGGATGTCAAACGCCCGAAAGTTGTAGAAATTGCTTATAAAGATGAATATGGTCGTCCCAAAACCTTAAAAGCTGGTGATTTACTGGGAAGATGTATTTTACACGAGATGGATCACCTCAATGGTGTGGTTTTTGTGGATCGTGTAGATAATTCCTTGACTTTAGCACAGGAGCTATCTAAAAATGGCTTCTCGTATCAAGCTGTAAAACCAGTAGCATAGGGTGGTCTTGTTGTGTATTTAACTCCAAAAAGCGGTTTATTTTTAGGTGGGTCTTGTTTTACAGCGATCGCTGCTGTTGGTTCTGTTTTTGAACTCAGTTCTGGACAACCTGATTTTGGTGTCCAAACTACTACCATTATTCTAGCTCTAAGCATTCCCCTGACTGTTTTATTTTTTATTGCGGCAGTCAAGGATGCACGGGCTAATATTAAATAAGCATCAGGTATACAAAAAGGTAAGAGTTTATACTATTCTTTTACCTTTTGTTTTTTTTGGTGATTGGTGATTGGTGATTGGTGGTTTAAAAGAATTTAATTTAACAAAAAAAATATAGAAAAATCCGTAGGAGAGAGGATTGATTTTTTTCTAGGGGGGTGGTAGGCTATATAGTATCTTCAATATAATGGGATGTAAAGTTTTTAAAAAATTTTAGCAACACTCCATTATACTAGAATAGTACCGCGCCCCAGAGAAAAAGTCAACGACCCAAAGATAAAAAGTTGCGCGACTCTAATAAAAAATAAAAATTGATAGATTGATAATAAGTAATTTGATGAAAACAGAAAATGCAAAAATGGTATTAACATCAACTGATAGTAAATTATTAAGACTTTCGCAAGGACACCTCAACTTACTAGAAACCTGTCCGCGTAAATTCCAGTATAATTATTTAGAAAAACTGACGACACCGACAGATCCCAAACAAGAAGAACATCAGATTGCAGGTAGTCGTTTTCACCTATTAATGCAGCAGAGAGAAATAGGTTTACCAATTAATAGTTTTCTCGAAGCAGATGATAAATTGAAAACTTGGATGAAAGATTTTAAAGAAACTGCACCAGAAATATTAACACCTGATATTAATAATCAAACCTTCCGAGAAAGTGAACATTATCGAACTTTGCAAACACAAAATTACCTAGTGACAGTAGTTTATGATTTATTAATTGCAGATCAAGAAAAAGCACATATCTTTGATTGGAAAACATATCAAAAACCACAAAAAAGAAATGATTTAGCTAAGAATTGGCAAACCAAACTTTATCTGTATGTTTTAGCAGAAACTAGCAACTATTTGCTGGAAAATATATCTATGACTTACTGGTTTGTTCAGGCTAAATCCCGATCTAACAATATTCCTTTTCACTATGAAACCAAAAAACACAAACAGACAGAAAAACAACTTCATCAATTATTAAATAAATTAACAAATTGGTTAGATGATTATGAAAAGGGTAAACCATTTCCGCAGGTAGAAGAATCTAAAACTTGTAATTTTTGTCAGTTTGCTAAACAGTGCGATCGCTTTGCTGATCGGAGGTATGACTCAAAAACTTTAGTAGCACCCGCAATTAATAATCTACCTAATCTTGATATTATTGAAGAAGTAGCACTATAGCAGGGAACTCTTAACATAGAACAGGAAATATAGCAAAAATTAACCAAATAAATCCAATAAATCTAAATCAAATAAATCAAAAAATTAACAAAATTAACAAAATTATGAAAACCTTTGATGAAAACGATACAATTTATGTTCGGGAATTAGGAATTGATGATATAGCACCTGTTTACCACTTAGGTGAAGAACTATTTACCAGCGATTTATATCCTTATTTATACCGTACCTGGGATGAATGGGAAGTAATAGGACTTTATAATACAGATCCAGAATATTGCTTAGTTGCGGAAACAGAAAGTGAACTTGCAGGATTTATTTTAGGGACAATAATTAGTAAAGCATCTTGGACCTATGGTTACATTTTGTGGTTAGGAGTAAATCCTAAATTTCAACGTCAGGGAGTTGCAGATAAATTAGTTGATAAAGTTGTAGCGCGAATGATTGAAGATGGGGCGCGGTTTATGTTAGTAGATACTGATCCTACAAATACTCCAGCAGTGAAATTTTTTAATAGAAAAGGTTTTGGTAACATTCGCCAACATATTTTCTTATCAATGAATTTGAGTAAACATCCATATTATGGCAGACTAATAGATTATGAACATCAAAAAGCAGAAAGGGCAGGTTATAGGCGCACACGAACTACAATTCGTTCTCGAAAATCCGAAGGTATTCCTGGGGAAATAGCGATGAATCCCTTAGTGAATGAATCATCAACAGATTTAATGATTAATGAGGAATAAAGAGAGGAGTCAGGAGTCGTAGGGGCGAAGCATTCGGAAAATAACCTTTTCATCAAATTGATAATTGTTCGCCCGAATGCTGACGCTTCCAGCACGCTTCGCGAACGCCCGTACAGGAGTCAGGAGTCAGGAGAATTTTAGATTTTAGATTGGATTCATGAAATACAATCCAAAATCCAAAATCCAAAATCCAAAATATAATCACCAATCACCAATCTCTATTTTAAATTAATTCAATGCAGTGGATTTTATTAGAAACAGAACAAATTCCTGAGTGCTTCATCCAAGCAGTTAAACAGTACACACCTTTATCAAGTGGTATTTTTGCTGCACAATTATTATGGCAAAGAGGAATAAAAACAGAATTAGAATTAGCCAGTTTTGTGAATTTCCAAAGTTATCAAGCTGCAAGTCCTTTTGAATTTGGACAAGAGATGCACTTGGCGGTTAACCGTTTAAAAAAAGCGGCTATATCTGGTGAAAAAATAGCGATTTGGGGAGACTTTGACGCAGATGGTATTACCTCAACTGCGGTTTTATGGGATGGTTTAGGACAATTTTTTATTCAACATGAACAATTAACTTATTATATCCCTAATCGGTTAACAGAATCTCATGGTTTAAATTTAGCAGGAATTGATAATTTAGCCCAACAAGGTTGTACATTAATCGTTACTTGTGACACGGGAAGTACAAATATTGATGAAATTATTTATGCCCAAAAATTAGGAATTGATATTATTGTCACAGATCATCATACTTTACCTGCTGAACGTCCTCCGGTAACTGCAATTATTAATCCTCGTTACTTACCAAAAGAACATCCATTATTTCATCTTTCTGGAGTTGCAGTTGCTTATAAATTAGTGGAAGCATTATATGAAACTTTGCCCGATGTACCCCAACGTCCCCTAGAAGATTTATTAGATTTAGTAGCGGTAGGATTAATTGCTGATTTGGTGCAATTAAGTGGAGATTGCCGTTATTTAGCACAAGTAGGAATTGAAAGATTACAAGCAGATTATAAAAAACCTGTTGTTGAAAGAAGACGACCAGGGGTAGGTAGATTATTAGAATTATGCCAGAAAAGTGGCGATCGCCCTACAGATATTTCCTTTGGTTTAGGTCCTAGAATTAACGCAGTTAGTAGGATTAAAGGTGATGCTAGTTTCTGTGTAGAACTATTAACCAGTCGTGATATACAACGTTGTCAAGAACTAGCAGAAGAAACAGAATTAGCGAATACCCGACGCAAATCTTTACAGAAAGATGTACAAAATCAAGTATTAAAAAAAATCTCCCAATTAGATTTATCAACTACCAATGTCATAGTTTTAGAAGATCCACAATGGGCTAACGGTGTGTTAGGTTTAGTAGCAGGTCAAATTGCCCAAGAAACAGGAAAACCGACAATTTTATTAAGTACAGAAAGCGGAGAATATGAACCAAATAAACCACAATTGGCGCGGGGTTCTGCCAGATCAATTAATGGTGTGGATTTATATCAATTAGTTAACGAACAATCCCATTTATTACATCGTTTTGGTGGACATCCATTTGCGGCTGGTTTAAGTTTACCTGTAGAAAATATCCCCTTATTTACAGATGCAATTAATCAAAAATTACGGCAATCTTTAGGGGGAATAAATCTCACACCCACTGTCCAAGCTGATGTGGTGGTGACAGTTGCAGATTTAGGGAAAGAATTATTTTTAGAACTGAAACTTTTAGAACCTTGTGGAATGGGAAACCCTGTACCAAAATTACTCATTAAAAATTGTTGGTTTGAAAATGCTTGGCATAGAAATCAACAAGATTTAAAAGGTAAGAAAATACAATATATTAAAACCGAGTTTGACATTAGAGATGATTCTAGTAAAAATCCTTTTCCTGGTATTTGGTGGGGACATTATAAAGAAGAATTGCCTACAGGTAAATGTGATTGTATTGCGGAAATAGATTTTAATAGCTTTAAAAAACGTTATGAAATCAGATTAATTGCTGTGCGTCCTAGTGCTGATTTAGAAGTGCAAACTGAGAAATCAGCAATGATTTTAGATTGGCGAAATCAGGATGTTTCGGAATTTGCTGTAGATGATTCAATATTAATTATTAAAGAGTGTCCCACAACTTGGGAGGATGTAAGAGCTTGGTTGAGAAAATCGGTTTATAAACAACAAAAACTAGCTTTAGCTTGGGCAAAACCAGAAAACCAAACTCCCCAGGAAATTTGGTTAACGTTGGTAGGAGTTGCTAAATTTATCAGTCGCAAAAATCAGCTAGTTACCCGTGTACAAATATTAGAAAAACTGGGTATTAGTGATCCTAGTTTATATTTAGGATTTCAGGCTTTGAAATATTTAGGTTTTACTATTGAACGTCAAGATCGTTATCTACAAATTACGTGGAATGAATTTATCAATGATACAACTAAGGCTGAAAATGCAGTTAATCAATTTTTAGCCGCATTACAAGAAGAACAATTTCAAAAAAAATATTTTGCCACAGTTCCTATATCTACTATTCAGGCGATCGCTTTTAATGGTTTACTTTGATAACAGTAAGATATAATCAATTTACCTACCCATAATATTATTTGCAGTTATGGTTAACACTTCTGTAAAAACTGTCCATAATTATCCTGATTATATTCCGCCTTTAGAAAGTGGCGATCGCCTGACTCGTCCAGAATTTGAGCGCCGTTATAGTGCTATGCCAAATCTCAAAAAAGCTGAATTAATTGAAGGAGTAGTTTACGTGGCTTCCCCTCTGCGTTTTGAACCTCACGCCGAACCTCATGCTAATTTAATGGGTTGGTTGTGGTCTTATAAAATAGTTACACCTGGTGTCAGACTGGGTGACAATGCAACAGTAAGACTAGATTTAGACAACGAACCTCAACCCGATGCTGTACTATTAATAGATACAGCCTGTGGTGGCAAGTCTTATATAGGCGCAGATGGTTATATAGAAGGCGCACCAGAATTAATCGCAGAAGTAGCAGCCAGCAGTGCTACCAAAGATTTATATGATAAAAAAAGAGCCTACCGTCGCAATGGAATTGAAGAATATATAGTTTGGCAGGTTTTTGAAGGTACTGTAAGTTGGTTCAGTTTAAAGAATGGTGAATATATAGAACTGGTAGCAAATGAACAAGGAATAATTAAAAGTCAAGTATTTCCAGGTTTATGGCTGAATGTTTCCGCATTAGTAACAAGAAATATGTCACAAGTAATGGCTACTTTACAGACAGGTTTAAGTTCAGGAGAACATCAAGATTTTGTAGAAAAATTAGCTGGAAATAGTTATATATCCTGAAATATCCGTTGTTTCACCCGTTCTAAAACGGCTTTCTCCTCAACAGATAGCCCTGCAAATAACATTTCATATATTAATGGTACACCTAATTCTAACTCCTCTAAAAGATGATACTGACTAAATACATCTTCTGGTGTTCCTTCTAAGATCAATCTTCCTTTATCCATAACAAAAACCCAATCTGCCCAACGATAAACTAAATCTAAATCATGGGTAGCCATTAATAAAGTTGTGCCATTACCATGAATTTTTTTGAGCGTATTCATCAGGTTACGAGTGTGTTTTATATCTAAATATGCTGTAGGTTCATCTAATATTAAAAGTTGAGGTTCTAATACCATGACATCAGCTATAGAAACTCGTTTTTTCTGCCCTAAGCTAAGATGATGTACGGGTTTTTCTGCTAAACTGTTTAGCCCAAATTCACCTAATATTTTCTCGACTCTGATTTGAATTTCCGATGGGGATAAACCCAAATTACACAACCCATAGGATATATCTTCCTCAACAGTAGATGCGACTAATTGCTGTTCTGGATCTTGAAATACTAAACCAATTTTTTGCCGTAATTTTGTCAGATAGTTTCTATGATAGCTTAACGGTTCATGCAACCATTTGATAATTCCCCGTTCAGGTTTATATAAACCATTAGCTAATAAAAATAGCGTGGTTTTACCACAACCATTTTGACCAATTAAGGCACACTTTTTTCCAGAGGGAATTTTTATATTTAACCCATTTAAAACTGATTGTTGTGTACCTGGATAGGTGTAATATACTTGTTCAAATTCTAGTAAATATTCCTGCATTCCATCCTAATTCTATTGCTATTAAGACTACACAGCCACTAATTGCTTCAATAATATATCGTTTAGATAATTGATAACGTTGGGGATGCCAGACTCTAAATTCTTCTGTCATTCCCCTTGCTGCTAATCCCAAAGAAAAACGATGATATTGTTGTAAAGTACGCTGTAACAATTGTCCTATTAATATTGCTAAACTTCTCATTCCTATTTTCCAGTTGCGGTAGCCACAACGAGAATTTTGTGCTATCCATAATTCATTGGCTGTGTTTAGAATTATGAAAATAAACCGATACATTAATAATAATAAATCGGTTAAAATTGCTGGAAATTTTAAGTATCGTAGCGTTTGTAATAATTCTGTAAATGGCACAGTTAACATGAGAAAATATAAACAAGAAATGGCTGCAAAGGCACGACAAAAAATTACTAAAGCTTGTATACTTCCACTGTGACTAATGTAAATATAAACAGTACCAAACTTTAACCCATATATTAAATCTCTTTGAATTTGTGAAAAGTTAGCGAGGTTGACCATATTAATTGTTAATGCTGGTAAACTTGTCAACCAGAAAAAACTAGCAAAAATTAACAACCGCAAATAGATTTTCAGAGGAATTTTAGCATACACTACTGTCCAAATACCCATCCATAATGATAGTAAAATTTGTACAAATGGATGGGTGAAAAGTGCAAGTAACAGCGTAGTAAAGGCAAAGATGATTTTATGTGTTGGGGGAATTTGTCGCAGTTGATTAGTATAAGCTAAAGTATCTAATTTTAGGCTCATTGTGTAGACTTATTCTTCATGTTTTTGTTGTTGAGAACGTCCTTTATACAAACCAATAGCATAACCAATTACTCCCGCACCTATGGCAGCTTGAGCAGAAAATAATAAACTAGCTACTTCCCCACTAGGAGGTTCAAATATTGATTGAAACCAAGGTTGATATGCGGGTTGAATTTGACTAATGGCGGTTTTGGCTTTGTCATCGGCACCACCAAAATCAGCATTTCTGACTAATATGAGGGGAGCAAATGCTAACGCGAATACAGCTAAGACTAATAGCCAGTTATTAAAATCTTGTTTAGACTGATTCATTACTTTCAGTTTCCCGTTTGATTAACTTTAGCAATTCTAATTCTTGAGGATTATAGGATTGTAACCAATTCCATACCAACACCGTTAGCAGTCCTTCACTAATAGCTAAAGGAACTTGAGTAATAGCAAAGATACCAGCGAACTTGGTAAATGAAGCGATAAACCCACCAACAGGTGCGGGAAAAGCTAAAGCCAGTTGGATAGAAGTAATAATGTAGGTGAGTAAATTAGCGATCGCTGCTGATAAAAATATAGCAATTCTTTGTTTACCACTACACCGAATAATGAGATGATAGATCCAGTAAGCGGCAAACGGTCCAGCGATCGCCATTGAAAAAGCATTTGCTCCCAGAGTTGTCAAACCACCATGTGCCAGTAACAAAGCTTGGAACAATAGTACCAAAGTTCCTAAAACTGTCATCGTCAAAGGTCCAAACAGCACCGCACCTAACCCTGTACCTGTGGGGTGAGAACAACTACCTGTCACAGAAGGAATTTTTAACGCTGACAAGACAAAAGTAAAAGCACCAGCTAACCCCAACAATAACTTCAATTCTGGGTTAGCTTGAGTAATGCGAGTCAAACTTCGCAAACCGAAAACAAAAAATGGTAATGCTACAACCCACCAAAAAACCGCCCATTGCACTGGTAAAAAACCTTCCATAATATGCATAGCATAGGCAGGTTTAGGTAAACCAACTACTAAGTAAAAACTAATAAATCCCATCAGGGTTAGACTCATCCAACCCCGTTTTTTTAGAGACATAATCTGTACCTCGCAGATTGATGTAAAAGTATTGTCATCGGCGGGCATCCTGACTTAACCTAATAATGGTTCACAGTTGCGGGACAGCGCCGGACTTGCACCGAACTTTCCCCCTTGCGTCCAATGACTGCTCCTCATCAGAACCGATGGGAGTAACAATATCATGACTAACGCCAGTTGCTAGTAAAGTTTTGCAAATATAGCAAAAGTCAGGAGTCGTAGGAGCGAAGCATTCGGGCGACTAATTATCAATTAGACATCTCCGAAAATTAAAGGCGAAGCCATAGTAAAATAAAGTATCGGAGCGTGGCGGAGATACTTTAATTTCATTTCGGTGGTTGTGGCTCACTCGATTTTCTTATAAATTTCCCGGACAATACTACCACCAAGCACAAAAAAGGCATCGACAGGCTGTGAAGAAGCAAAAACTAAGGTTATAGTAGTGAAAGTCAGCCAACTTAGCAGGATCAAACACAACCCAAAAGCAATATTTCGTAACAATCGCCACAGTTTTCTAAATCTCATCAGCCAAGAAACTAATGATTTGATGGTAGGTTTGTGCTTCATAACATAGAAAATTAAAGCTTTATTGTTTAATATTGAAAAATCCAGCCATCAAGTCAACAAAGCGCTATCTTAGGAAAAGGATCTTAGTTGAAAAAAGAAAAGAGTGATGAAATTCACACAAATGCTGTGGCTGCTTTAACAGTAAAACCACTTCCATCCCAGCGATATTTATTAATAAAAAGACCGTAATTTCCACATCATTTACAAAGGAAAAAATGATGGATTAATCTTAGATTAAGCATAGCTCATAAGTAGAGTATAAAAACTTAAAAATTTCAGGAAAGCCTGATTGCTAAACTGTCAACAATACAATTATTTATTCCATCTGTATACATGAATCAATCTGCGAAACGTCACTCACCGCTCCAAGCAGCCTTGATTGGTGGAGCGATCGCTACAACTGCTACTATATCTTTATTTGGTCAAGCTTGGACAAAGTGTGTTCAAGCCGCTTTACAAGATAGTCCAAAAGCGTTAGTTGACCAAGTATGGCAACTTGTAAATAGGGAATATGTTGATGGCAAATTTAATCAACAAGATTGGCAAGCAATTAGGCAAAGCCTGTTAAGCAAAGAATATACCTCCAATGAACAAGCTTATGTAGCTATCCGCCAAGCCTTGCAAAGATTGGGTGATCCTTACACGCGGTTTATGGATCCCAAGCAATTTGAAGCCCTCACCCGTCAAACATCTGGAGAGGTTACGGGAATTGGCATTCGCATGGAAATCAACGAAAAAAACCAGCGATTGACAGTGGTTGAACCTCTAGAAAATTCTCCAGCCCAGAAAGCAGGTATTAAAACAGGGGATGAAATTGTAGCGATTAACGGTAAACCCACTCTCAATATGAAAGTGGAAGAAGCATCTAATTTGATTCGTGGTCAAGCGGGTACTGCCATCACCTTACGACTGTCAAGACCGGGAAAAAATCAGTTTGATGTCAAGCTGACGAGGGCAACTATCGAAGTTCCCATAGTAAATTATACCCTCAAACAAGACGGTGGCCGTCGCATTGGCTATATTCGGTTAAGGGAGTTTAGCAGCCACGCTGCGGATCAGATGCGAAAAGCGATTCGTGACTTGAATCGTCAAAACGCTGATTCCTTTGTCTTAGACTTGCGTGGCAACCCAGGCGGTTTATTACAAGCAAGTATTGAAATAGCGCGGATGTGGCTAGATAATGGTGGCATTGTCAAGACAGTAGACCGTGTGGGAGATAGTGAAGAAACCAAAGCCAATCGCACAGCTTTGACAAATCGACCCTTAGCTGTACTTGTAGACGGTAATTCCGCTAGTGCTAGTGAAATTCTCACCGGCGCACTCAAGGATAATAACCGGGCGGTAGTTGTAGGTAGTCAAACCTTTGGTAAAGCCTTGGTACAATCAGTCCATGAACTGAATGACGGTTCTGGGTTAGCTGTCACCATTGCCCACTACTATACCCCCAAAGGTACGGATATTAACAAGACAGGAATTATACCAGATATTCAGCTAGATTTAACGGAAGCACAGGAGCGTCAGTTAGCTGCTAATCCCAATTTAATTGGAACTCTAAATGACCCACAATACGCTCGTGCTATTCTAGCTCTCTCTAATACAAAATTTGCCCAACCTACAACACCTTCTCAAACTTCTCAAAATACTCAACCTTTGAGTATTCGCGCTGAAGATTTGAAATTTTAATTTTAAGGAGTCAGAAGTCAGGAGTCAGTAGGGGCAAACCCCCCGTGGTTGCACTTACAGAAGTCAAGAGTAAAGACTTGAAAAATAAGATCCCCGATTTCTTGAAGATGTCGGGGATCTGCTATTATTTATACTATAAATAGGGGTTGCTGAATAAAACGGATTGCCCCTTCAGGGGCAGTCATGGTAGATTGTTTTTAACAGGAATGGTAATCAACCTGTATAAAAACCTAACTGCCTAACGGCAATCTGTACTTTGACAACTGAAGATTGGTGGGTTCTATTCCATAGTTCTAGTTTCTTGCGAGGAATAGGTAAAATCTACCCTTCGGGAAGGCGCTTCGCGTCTACATGGGAGCTAGACTTGTGTTGAGCGCACTTGTACTGAGCCTGTCCTGAGCCTGTCCTGAGCCTGTCCTGAGCCTGTCCTGAGCGGTGTCGAAGGGCGGTGTCGAAGGGCGCAGTCGAAGTAAGTCGAAGTAGTCGAAACACGACACAGAATTTAAACTCAAACAAAATTTGGCATCATCCAACTAGGGAAGGGCATTCCCTAAGTAACGCTTGGGGAGAGAACCACCTCTGGATGAGAAACTGCAAGGGATCTAGTCTAAGTGGACTCGTTGAATCAAGAATATCTGCTCCTTTAGGACGCAGAGTGCCAAAATGGAGAAGCAGATTTACCAGACAATTAGAACATAACTTGCCTCAAATCTTCCTCATCCCCAGTACCCAATCTTAACCAACTTTCGCTAAATTAGAGAAAGGTAAATCAACAGCAAATCTAAGGGAATTTTCAATGTCAGCACAACTGTTACTGGTAGATGATGAACCAGGGTTACGGGAAGCCGTGAAAGACTATTTACAAGAAAGCGGCTTTAGTGTTCAAGTTGCCAGTAACGCCCGTGAAGGTTGGGAATTGATGCAACAAAATACACCTGATTTGGTGATTTCTGATATTATGATGCCCCAGGTGGATGGCTATCAGTTTCTCAAACAACTGCGAGAGGATCCACGGTTTCATGCATTACCAGTAGTATTTTTAACTGCTAAAGGCATGACAGGCGATCGCATTCAAGGATATCAAGCGGGTGTTGACGCTTATCTACCCAAACCATTTGATCCTGATGAATTAATAGCCATTGTAGAAAATTTACTCACCCGTCGCACTGCTCAAGCCCCAGCGATAGGAGAAGATAGTGAAAACATGGACATTGCCAAATTAGCCCATGAAATTTCCAAAATCAAAGATTTGTTAAGTCCCAGAACTGCCATTGCCCAGACTCCACCTCCATTTAAAATTGATTTAACCCCCAGAGAGCAAAGTGTATTAAACCTAGTAGCACAAGGGTTGATGAACAAAGAAATTGCTCGCCGCTTAGAAACCAGCGTCCGCAACGTCGAAAAATATGTCAGCCGGTTATTTAGTAAAACAGGTACTAATAGCCGTACAGAATTGGTAAGATTTGCTTTAGAACATGGACTAGCTCAGTAGTAGCCAAACTAAAAAAGAATATCACCATGATCAAGAGGATTTACAGAGACAGCTTTCTGATTCAAATTGAATGAAAACGATTGGTAAGATTGGTACAATGCACCTGGTTGAGTTTGCTATCAAACTCTACTAAATGTAAATGGGTTCTTGTGATAGAAATGAAACCCTAAGTTTTTGTGAAATTTCCCTGAGTATAAATTTTCAACCACCCTAACCAAAAATTTGAGCAAGGGATGAGCGAATCAACAGACATCCAGGTTTTGAGGTAGTGCAACTGGCAAGGGGTTAATGTAGATGCTGAATTGAACTTATAGATAATCTTCTTGGTTGTGTTGTAGAGTGACTTTATTTCTCTCTATTGTCTATTGGCTGTTATCAACAAAGTTTCTTAAGCGCATCAGTTGTCGTCTCATTTGAGGTGAGGCTTTGAACTCAGAAACCTCCTGCGCCTTTACAGACGCTTGTAGTGTTTCCAAAAAGTCATCAGATCCCTCAGTGAGTGCGTCTAGTAGCACCTGCAAAAGCTGTTCGCGATCGCCTAACAGACTCTTTTCCTCAATCAAACGGAACTTGAGATGTATTTCGCACTCATAGACACCTACTTCGAGATTATTGATTTGACGCGGTAATGCTTTGGAGTTCATAGTTTTGAGGATTCCTTTACTGGGTGTTTATACAGGTGAGAAACTAAAATATCCAGAAAAAAAATTCTTTATATTTCCTTTAAATACAAAGAACTGATTGAATGTAAGAGGCTTTTCTCATCCATCAAATTTGCGTTCAATTTCTCACTCCCCCCTATTTTTATTCCAAGTGGTTTTTTACTGTCTAGGTTTTGATATTCCCGTGGTAGTTTTGGCATATCTAATTCATACACTATTATTCAGTTTTTAAGATTCTATACAATAAAGTTTCTGTAAGAACTTGTCCAACCTTTTTCAAAGTTTTTACATCAACTTTATGGAAACGTCAATAACTGTGCAACTTTTTACGCTAATCATAGTGAGGTTACTTATGGAAATTGGTGATTATTTTCCCTTTGTTATCCGCCAGTTAACATTTTAGGCAATTTAGGTTAAATCAACAATGTGTTCTTTTTGATCTGTAAAAATTTAATGGGTAAGATAGTAAGTTTGTCAACTGTAGAAATTCGGTTGTAGATCATCACATATACACTGAACTAAATTATTTTAGCCCAGAATTTTTTCCAATTCTTACTGGTTCTAAATATTACTGGCTATGTCGAAAAAGATATTTTCAACTCAAAGCTTGTAAGTTAAAACAATTAAGCTGAGGGAGAGCAGTTAAAATAGTTGCAGTGTAATTAGCCGAAATCTTACACCTTTTTATGGATAACCCGATGCTGCTCAAGTCCACAACCCGTCATATTCGCATTTTTGCGGCGGAAATGGAAAAAGATGAACTAGTTCCTAGCAATCACGTCTTGACGTTAGATGTTGACCCAGACAACGAATTTAACTGGAATGAAGACACACTACAAAAAGTTTATCGTAAGTTCGATGAACTAGTAGAAGCTTCCAGTGGTGTAGACCTAACAGATTATAACTTACGTCGGATTGGGTCAGACCTAGAGCATTTTTTGCGATCGCTCCTACAAAAAGGTGAAATTAGCTACAATCTCTCTAGTCGCGTTACTAACTACAGCATGGGACTACCCCAGGTTGCATCTAACGCCAATAAATAAGATGGAGAGTGGTTGTTGATGAGTTACAAGATTTATAACTACATTTATAACTCTATAACTCACCAACAAATTAGGTGTATGGCAAAACTACCCCCAAAGAGGTAGCTATCCTGGAGAAAGAGGAGAAAAGGCAAGGGTGCAGGGTGCAGGGTGTAGGGAAAAAGTTCAAAGTTCCCAGTTAATAATTCCCAATCCCCAATCCCCAGTCCCAATCTCCTATTATCATTGAGTACAAAAACATCAGCGGACTAAATTACCGCTACTCATGCTGTTGAATAAATTGCCAATCGCTGATCGGTTCGACAAATATGGAAAATGACGCGGCAACGCTTTACTGACCAAATGAATATTGTCAAGCTGCCAATCCCTTGACCCACAAGTATTGCCAGCGATGCTCCACACCCTTACCCAAGCGTTACCTGTGGGCAGTGGCAGATAGTGTGAGCCTGGGTAGTCCTGGAGAAATTTTAGCCGATCGCTATTTGGTCATTGGTCAATCAATCATTCTTGATCTCAAACCTGGTTTACTACCCCAAATACCTGAATTAGATAATTTATACCACATTAAAGCTTATCTAAGACTCATACCTTACCGCTTGCATATACCACAAGTGTATGGGATCATCTCTCTCCATGAAGGAAAATCTCAACCAGAAATCTTAGTTCTAGAAAAACCGCCCCTGTCAGTTGATAGTACATATACTCAAGTACATCTGTGCAGCCAGCTAACAGCAGCGTGGGATGATGCCTCATCAATGCGGCAAATGAATTGGCTGTGGCAGATAGCGCATTTGTGGCAACCGCTTTTGACTGAAGGAGTCGGTTCTAGCTTATTAGACCCCTATTTAATCAGAGTGGAAGGGGGTTTAGTGCGGTTATTAGAATTGCGTTTTGATCAGCAAACAGCACCAACATTGTCACAATTAGGAGTATTTTGGCAACAACTCCTCAAAAATGCCAAGCCAGCCATAGCTGAATTCCTCAAGCAAATTATTGATGCTTTAATTGATGGTGAAATCCACTCATCTGAACAATTAATTACGGTTTTAGATCAAGGACTGACAGGATTGGGGATCGCCTCCTGTGGACGAAACTCGCCAATCCCAAGCACTAACATTAAAATTATTACCCAAACAGATAAAGGACCTTCTCGTCAACGCAACGAAGATGCTTGTTACCCACCTAGTGGCGTTCTCGTGAGTAAACCTCCCCAGCAAACCGCCTTAGCTATTGTTTGTGATGGTATCGGTGGACATGAGGGAGGCAACATAGCATCAAATTTAGCCATTGAAACTATTGAGCAAGAGGTGATGCAACTCACTTCTGTTGCTGATGAAAACATAGATCCCTTCAGAATCATCAATAATTTAGAACAAGCAGTAGCACTTGCAAACGATAAAATTAGTCAGCGTAATGATACGGAACATCGCCAAGGACGGCAAAGGATGGGAACTACTCTAGTTCTAGCCTTACCGATTGGCCATGAAATGTACATTACTCATATTGGTGATAGTCGTGCTTATTGGATTACGCGCCACGGTTGCTATCAAGTTACCTTAGATGATGATGTAGCTTCTCGTGAAGTACGATTGGGCTATGCTATTTATCGCGAAGCATTACAACATAGTGGTTCTGGCTCTTTGATCCAAGCTTTAGGCATGAGCAAGAGTGCCTCATTGCATCCTACGTCCCAACGATTTATCATTGATGAAGATGCTGTTTTCTTGCTCACCTCCGATGGATTGAGTGATTTTGATCGAGTAGAAGAGTTGTGGGAAACGGAAATTTTACCAATTCTTGGCGGCAATACAAATATAGAAGATGTTGCAGCCCGACTCATAGAAATTGCCAACACTAAAAATGGACATGATAATGTCACCATCGCTTTAGTACATTACCAAGTCAAATACTGTGAACCAGATATCATTCTCCAAGCGGACATTCCGACTATTACTTCGACTTCGCTCAGTACAAGTTCAGCCAGCAAAACAGTAGATTTGACACCAAGAACCACAAATGTAACTGCTTTAGGCAATGAGTACCAGCAAACTCAAATAATTTCAGAAACCAAGCCTGGGCGTACTGCCAAACTACCGCTACAGTTGTTAATTATTTTAGGTGTGCTTTTAGGAGCCGGTGGACTGGGATATTGGCTCAAAATCCAACGAGAACCACAATCGACAATTACCCCATCAACTCCGTCTGCAACCCCACAACCAACAACAACGAAAACACCAACACCATAAAACTCAGAAAACCCACAAGATTTATCGCCATCAAATGATGACCAAACTCCCGCGCCTTAGTGATTCTCATCACCATCATGGGATATCATAATGCTGGTGATCACTAAAATTAAAATTCACTTTCCAGACAAAACTTGTTGTCAATTATTAGTTCTTAGAGTTTAGTTTCCACAAATCCATGTCCTGCCTAAATCTGGCGATCGCTCGTCTAGTAAATACTGGAAATGATAATTTCGCCATTTGGGTCGTTAAAGCTCCCTATCCCAGTGGTTATGTTTTGCGTGACTGTGTTTTTTCTCCTGAACTGAGTCAAATTTGGCAAGAATGGCAGCAAATGTTTGCTGGTCATAGTCCCCTGGATATTGCTTTGGCTTCGACATCTCCAGGGGCTAAGTACATGACAATTGATTTGAATTTACCCCAGGTCGGTCAAACTACCAGTCCCTACAGTAGTCGGTTGATGCAATATTTAGGCATCAGTTTATGGCGTTGGGTATTCGATGGACAAATTCTTGGTAGTCTAGAACGTAGTCGCGGTATGGCTATGGGTCAAAATAAACGGTTGCGCTTGCGATTGGAAATTCGTGACCCTGATCTAATTGCGCTACCTTGGGAAATTATGCAGCGCGAACCCGGCCAATCAGCAATATCTCTTTCCCAAGATATTTTATTTAGTCGGACTATTAGTGAAGTTGAACCTCTGCCAAATTTACGAACAGATCCAGCTTTAAAAGTCCTGTTGGTTTTGGGGCATGATGATAAATTAGAATTGGAAAAAGAAGCTGCTATTCTGGAAAAAATTTTGTCAGAATGTAGTCCATCTCAGAAAAATTCTGTATCAGCTTGTCTGGTGAAGACACTCTTGCAACCCACTTCACAACAGTTAATTCAAGAGTTAGAAACCCAAAGCTACAACGTCTTTTTTTACGCTGGTCATGGTATGCCAGACCCTGATGGTGGTTTATTATTTTTGGGGCCTGATCTGACCCTCAATGGCATCGAATTAGCCCAAGTATTAACCCGCACAGGTGTAAAATTAGGGGTGTTTAATGCCTGTTGGGGAGCGCAACCAGCAGCAATTAATCAACAAGCTATACCTGCAAGTAGTTTAGCGGAAGTCCTGATTCGTCATGGTGTCCCTGCAGTACTAGCGATGCGGGATGAAATTGCAGACCAAGAAAGTCACAGTTTTATTCAAGCTTTTGCCGAAGCTTTGCGATCTCGTAAACCAATTGATGAAGCAGTGGCAGCAGCTAGACAAGAACTGTTAACAGTATATAAGTTTAATCAACCAGCTTGGACTTTACCAGTTCTCTACCTGCATCCAGATTTTCATGGTGATTTGATCAAAAGTGTGGATGAAGGAATTACGGAATTACCAGATACTGCTGTTTCTGGTATAAATTCCCCAATACCTACGGCTTCTTTGCGATCGCTTTCACCAGAAGGTAAAACTTGGTTACTACGTTCTGGTGTCACTCGTATTGGTCGCACTAAAGATAATGATATTGTTATCCCTGAACTCTATGTTTCTAAACGCCATGCCGAAATTCTCTGCCGGAATATTATCGCTGGTTCTCAATCAGTTCCCACTTATTACCTGCAAGATTTTTCTACTTACGGTACAACTTGGTGTTTAAGTCCAAATGGTTGGCAACAAATTCTCCGTGAAGAAATACTTCTGACATCAGGTATGAAATTAAAGTTTGGCAGTGCTAAAGGCGAAACATGGGAATTTGTGATTGAAGATATGAACAGTGATTGGTGATTGGTGATTGGGAAGAGTAACTAATGACTCATGACTAATGAATTATTTTTTGCGGAAATTTGAATATTCCAGTTGTAGCTGACAACAAGAATAAATTAATGCTAATTAATTGTGAGGTGAAACATGATTAATAAAATCCATGAGTTAGATACTTGTCAATTTTTACCATCGACAGTAGATTTAGAATTATTAGCAGCACTACTACAACCTGAAGATGAGACTTATCCGTGGGATCTGGCTGATCAAGAATCAGAACCTTATTTTCATCAACTAGAACAGCAATTTGAATATGATGATTTACTAGGAGAAGACCTGACTAGGCGATCGCAAGATTTTTATCAGAATTTAGACAAAATTTGGGATCAAGTTTACCATTCTAAAACTGACCGTGATGAACAACCATCTAAATGTATAAAATCAGCTTTACACAGTGTTTTTGCTCCTTCTATTCCTTTAAGTTGGCTAAATACTATCGCTCAAAAAGCATCGGAAATTATCAATAATGTAGAACAATCTACAAGTGAGAAATTAGTAGAATGTGTGCAAACTTTACTGCCAAATTTGCTCACAGAAGACTTATTTGTTTTAGCCCGTCGTTTTGAACCTGCTATGCGAAGTAATGACCAACAAAAATTGGCAGTTATAATCAGCAATATTGAAAATCGAGATTGGACAGGTTTATCAGAAATAGAACAGGCGAAAGTTAGTTTAGCAATTGCTGATTATGCCTTCAAAGAACTTTCTAATTTACAAGATGAATCGTAAATTTCTGCCGATACAAAAAAGCTAACTAGGGTTTGCTGAAAAAGTCTTTCCGTTAGGAGTCAGGAGTCAGGAGGAGGTTTGAAAATTTCTTTACTATCTCTAGAAATCCAAAAAAATGCACACTTTTTCAGATATACCCTTGAAAAGCCTTGCACTTTTTTCCTCTTTATCAGCCTGTAACCTTTGTTCTGTCTGGGTTTTACATTTATTCAGCAAACCCTACTTAAAGAAAAAATCGTTCCTATCCAACTCTTGAAACTGTCACCGTGGCGTAGCACCTGTCACCTGTCACTGGTCCTTCACAGATAACTTTTTCAGCAAACCCTAGCTAGGGCTTGCGGTAACAGAACTTGTCGAAGTGTCGAAGTGTTCCCTGTTCCTTGCCTCCACGACAAGACTTTGATGCCTGACAGCATGCTACGCGAACCGCAAACCCTACTTGTGTTCGAGGAAGCGAGTAGCGAAATTTTGCGATCGCGTGGGTGATAATGCTCATGCTTTGAGAATTGCGGCCATCAAAAATGCATAAGATAAAACACCGACAACCACCAACAGCAAAGCATTAATAGAACCAGTAGCATTCCATAAAGCATGGAGAGCGGAGGCGCTTAAATAACCAACAGTGAGAATTTGCCAACCCATCAAAGGTTTGAGGACAGCTAACCCGATAAAATAGCCTAAATAGCCGCTATAAGCCATGTGTCCAGCGACAGAACCTAAAATGCGGGGAATTAATAGTTGTAAACCCACCAGTTGACCTGCGCCTACTCCTGATTGTTGAGTGACATTTTGTGTAATCATTGGTACATATTGGCCAAGAGTTTCCAGCAAAGTAAAACCCACAGCAGAAGCAGTTCCCAGAAGAATGCCATCTAGTGGTTCCCAAACTCCGATCCGTTCTTTCCAAGGTGATGGTACTGAATCACCGATGAAATATGCAGCTAATATTGGTAATGCCTTGAGTAATTCCTCCATTAAACCTGCACCAAAGAACATTCTGATCAGTAATTCGGTGAAGGTAATAGAATCTTGAGATGAGGGTAAACTACCAGGCAAAATCACGCGAAATACAAAGATAAAAAAATCTAATAAAGGACTAACTAAAATTAGCATTGTACTCACTGCCATAGCTATGAGTACCCACCAAGGCTTTTGTTTACCGCAAAGTTGGTAAACAAAGTAATAAGCAGCTGAGGCGATATAAGAGCCAACAATTACTTGATTTGCTTGGGGATGACCTACAGTACCGAACATTAACACTACAAAGATTACTGTTAATATTCCTGGTATGAGGTAAGCTTTGCGAGTTAAATCTTTACCGGTGGAAATGATGGGAAATAGCTGTGTGAAACTAACAGAGTCATGCTGTGAGTGCAGTTTTCCATTTTTGGTAGAGGCTCTTGCTGTACCTTGGTTAGTTGTGATTACGGTTGGTTGGGAAACAAATTCATGCTCAAATATGAATTGTGGACCATCAGCACCCAAAGAAATGCGATCGCCGTGGTGTAATTCCTGAGAACCTACCAAAAGTTGACCATTTAAAAAAGTACCATTGGCACTGTTTAAATCGCAAATCACCCAGCTAAATCTGCCATCTGGTGATAGGTAGAGGGGACGAACCACTGCATGACGACGAGACACCATCCTGTACATCATGGCATCCAAGACAACTTGGCAGCTAGGATCACGTCCAATGACCATTTCTTGATTCGGAAGCAGTGAGTAGCGAGATTCTGACTGGGAAGCTACTTCATTACTAGACACTAGCCGCAGAAATGCATTCTGTCTTGCGTTTTTGCCTGTCATCGAGTTAGTGAGTGTGTCTAAACAAATTCATGGCTTATGCCATGCTACGCGATCAAATGTTTGGGTAGTAGACTTAATCTTAGCCTGAGAAACGGCAGCACCTCCGATAAATACAACTATAGCTTCACTAACCGATGCTTTGCTCCAGTTCAAAATACAAAATGTTGAATTAACAGCAGTCAGGAGTCAGAAGTCAGGAGGCTAAGTTATCTGACATTCTGCTATTGCTTTGGGAAAGTTGTTGTTTTCATGTCCAGAACGGCTGAGTTTAATGAGAGCGAACCTTTGTAATTGAGTTAACTTTTCCCACTTTTGTAAGGTAATAGTCACACCTATTGCTTGTGCTTTTTCCTGAACACTGGGTGGTATAGTTGCAATGTCCATCCAAGGGGGATGAGGTTCAATGGGTAATTTAGTAGCTTGGTTGCCTGTATGTTCTAAAATTAATTTTTGTAGGTAATCTTGGTAAAATTGAATTTCTGTTTCTTTGGCACAAGGTAATTCTACTAAATTAGCACGTTCTAATGTAGTCATCTGATGCCAATCAGACAATTTCAATTTAATACCACAGGTATCCAATTTGTAACGGACTTGCATCGGTATACAACGGAGAGAGTCAACAAAATCTGCTTCAAATTCAAAAAATTCGGCTGTCATGGGATTTTAGATTTTGGATTTTAGATTTTGGATTTTGGATTTTATGTAAGTAATCAGCTATCAGTAATCAGCTTTTACCTATAAGTGTGGATTAGGAAAATTTTGCAGATGAAATTTGTGTTTTTTAGTATCTTGCTGACTGCTGTTATCGTAGCGTGCCTTTAGGCATTAGCTTACAGCCAAATGCTGAAAGCTAATTTTGATCATTAGACCTACTAGAACGAATTATTAAATAACTAATTGAAAGAGCAAGTACAGCAATTCCTAAACCAATAATATCAATTCCTGTGACTTTTTCTAAATCTAGAATAATAATTTTTCGGGCAACAGCAATTAAAGAAGTAACAATTACTAATTCAACTTGAAAAACGTGCTTTTTGAGATAAGCTGTGATATTTTCTAAAATTTCTAAAGCAATGAGAATATTTAAAAATAAACCAAATACCTTAAATACAACTTTCTTAAATTCACCATAGGGCGCATTAAATAATTCGTTGAACAGAAAAATACTTAAATCTGAAATTGCCACAAAAATAACTATTACCATCAAAATGGAGAGAATCTTAGAAACTATTACTTCGATGTTTTCAATGACGTGCATGAAGTTATCGTCGCTAGTCCAAGCTTTAATTTGCTTAAATAATCTCTTCATTAGTTTCTCACACTCCAATTGATACTCCAAAATAAATCTTCAAGAATCATCAAGAATAATCGTTACTATAGATTATGGACTATATTAGCCGTTCTTGAGGAATTTACTTAGAAGTTTACCATTGTGAAGCTTACCATTGTGAAGACTGAAGCTGATAATTTTTGGTGGTAATTTCTACAGAAATTGGAACTAACTGCACAGCACAAGCTTTTAATTCTGGTTGCAAAGAATCAGGACATGATTCAGAATGAGTTAAAGCGTTAGCTTCAGCATCATCTGCCCATAGCTTACCCCAGTGCATGGGGACAAAAACAGTACCGGGGGATATAGCTTGAGTGATTTTAGCAGGAAACTTAGCTGAACCACGACGCGATCGCACTTCCACCACCTGACCATCAACAATACCTAATTTTTCTGCATCACGGGGATGAATTTCTAGAAACGGTTCGAGGTGCATTTGTTTAATTTTATCAATTCTTCCGGTGCGGGTTTGGGTGTGCCAATGCCCGTATAATCTGCCAGTAGTTAAGATAAAAGGATAATTAGGATCAGGTGGTTCAGCTAAACCTTTAGAATAATATGCACCAAACTTAGCGCGACCATCTGAAGTATGAAAACGTAAATTTGTATATAAACGTTGAGTTTCTGAATTGTTACCCTGAAAAAAAGGCCAATGAGTTGGACCATTTATTGATAACAACTCATGACTTAAACCAGACATATCACAAGGACGATCACAAGTTAATTGAACAAATTCGTGATAAACTTCGGCGGAATTTTGAAAGTTAAACTTATCTTGAAAACCTAATCTTCTGCCCACTTCTGCGAAAATTTCCCAGTCTGGTTTTGCTTCTTTTGGTGGTGTTTGAAAAGCTGAACATAACGTTACTCTTCTTTCAGAATTAGTCATAATTCCAGTTTTTTCACCCCACTGCGCTGCTGGTAATAAAAGATGGGCATAACTAGCAGTTTCCGTAGGATAATAAGCATCTTGATAAATAGTAAAAGAAGATTTTAATAACGCTTTTTTAGTCCGTTCTAAATCTGGCATACTCACAGCAGGGTTAGTTGCAGCTATCCATAATAATTGGACATTTCCAGATTCTAAACCTGTAATCATATCCCAAGCAGTTAAACCAGGAATAGGTGAAATTTTACCCCTTTCTAAACACCAAAAGTCCTCAACTTCTTGGCGATGTTCTGCATTTTTTACTAACCGATATCCTGGTAATAAATGCGATAAACCTCCTGCTTCTCTACCTCCCATTGCATTAGGTTGACCTGTTAAAGAAAAAGGACCAGCACCGGGTTTACCGACTTGTCCAGTCATTAAATGTAAATTAATAATAGTTCTAACTTTTGCAGTACCTTCAGAAGATTGATTAACACCCATTGACCATAAAGAAAGTACAGATTTTGATTTACCCCAATATTTTGCAGCCGTTTCTAAATCTTCAATAGAAATACCACATTGACGGGCAACAATATCAGGAGAATAATGACGAATTACTTCTGCATAATCTGGAAAATTGCTAGTACAATCATCAATAAAAGCTGTGTCTAAATAATTCCATTTCATTAATAAATGGGCAATTCCATTTAACAAATCAATATCAGTACCGGGACGAATAGCTAAATGTAAATCTGCTGCTTGGGCGGTAGGAGTGCGACGGGGATCTACAACTACCATTTTTACATGACGATTTTTTTTATGATATTTAGCTAATCTATTAAATACAATAGGGTGACATTCTGCGGTATTTGTTCCTATTAAAAAAGCACAGTCTGTTAATTCTAAATCATCATAACAACAAGGAGGTCCATCAGAGCCAAAACTTTGTATATACCCAGATACCGCACTAGACATACAGAGACGGGAATTAGCATCGAAGTTATTAGTTCCTAAACAACCTTTGAGTAATTTTTGGGCAATATAATAATCTTCTGTTTGAAATTGTCCAGAACCATACATACAGATTGATTCTGCACCGTGATTAACTAATGTTTTTTGAATATTTTGGGTGATAATATTCAAGGCTTCGTCCCAGGTAATGCGTTGAAAATCTTGATTTAATGATTTTCTAAACATGGGATAATGTAATCTATTTTTGTGAATTGCTTCGGTAATTGTTGCACCTTTTACACATACCATTCCTTGACTTGACGGATGATTTTTGTCTCCTCTAACTCGCCAAGTTGGTGTTCCTTCGCTGTCTCTATTTGTAGGTTTTCCATGTTGTGCTGGCGGGGTGACTTCTAACCCACAACCAACTCCGCAATAAGGGCAAAGTGTTTTTGTAATTTCATTCATAATATTTGGGATTTTTTTATTGCACGCAGAGACGCAGAGAGAGGTTTTTGCATTTTCTTTGCGTTCTACCCTGCGGGATCTCCTGACTGAGATTGCGTCTTTGCGTGAGTTATTTAAGAATTTACTCTTCAATGTGGGCGCAACGACGATAGAGAAAGTCTAAAGCGTAATTTCTCAAATGATAATATTCTGGGTTTTCCATGATGAGGCGACGGTTACGAGGACGAGAGAAGGGAATTTCTAAAACTTCGCCAATATTTGCTGCTGGTCCGTTGGTCATCATGACTAATTTATCTGCTAGAAAAAGTGCCTCATCAATGTCATGGGTAATCATTAAAACTGTGACTTGATGATCTGACCAAATTTGCAGTAGTTCTTCTTGTAATTCTTCTTTGGTGATGGCATCTAAAGCACCGAATGGTTCATCTAAAATCAGGACTTGGGGACGAATAGCTAAAGCGCGGGCTATGGCTACTCTTTGTTTCATTCCTCCTGATATTTGATTGGGTTTCTTTTGGGCTGCTTCTGTTAGTCCTACCATTGCTAAATGTTCTCTAACTATTGCCCGTTTTTCGACTTGGGTTTTATTAGGAAATACGGAATCAACAGCGAGATAAACGTTATCAAAAACATTCAACCAAGGTAGTAAACAATAGTTTTGAAATACCATCATCCGGTCGGGTCCTGGTTCAGTGATGGGTTGACCTTGTAACCTTATTACACCGTTTGTAGGTTTATTAAATCCAGAAACCATATTGAGAAGTGTGGATTTTCCACAACCGGAATGTCCTATTAAACAAATAAATTCGCCTTCACGTACTTTCAGGTTAATGTCATCTAGGACGGTATATGGACCTTCGGCAGTGGGGTAAATTTTGTTGACTCCTTCAATTACTAAAAAGTCTTCTTGTTTCTGGGGTCGTGATTGTTTGTTGGTTTTGTTATTGAAGTTTAATATTGTCATGGTTTTTTACTAATAGGTAATGGGTAATTCAATTTTGGATTTTGGATTTTGGATTATTTTTGTCAACTCCAATCTAAAATATAAAATTATTCTGACTCCTGTACGGGCGTTCGCGAAGCGTGCTGGAAGCATCAGCATTTGGGCGACTAATTATCAATTTGTGTCCCTATTTTCCGAATGCTTCGCCCGTACTCTTTACATAAACACCTCTTCAACGCGAAGCTGGCGTTTAATTTCCGAACTTTTGAGATATTCAATTGGTTCGGAAGGGTTAAAGATTTTGCCATCAAATAGTTGAATTGTTTCTTCTCGTCCAATATCTAAAATGCCCATTTCTCTTGCGGCTGCACCAAATATATCTGGACGACAAACTCTATCAATGACTTCTACCCAGTTTTTGGGGAAAGCTACTAAGCCCCATCGGGCTAATTGGGTTAATATCCATAGCATTTCATTACGGTCGGGATAGTTGGCTTTATGGAAATAAAATTGATGGGAAGTTTGTTTTTGATGGTGATTATTTTGTGGGTAATTATCTATTAAACCAGAATCTAAATCTAAATTAGTTAATGTGAGAACTTCTTCCCGGTTGCGAGTGTCGTCACAATATTCACAGGCTGCTAATAGGGCTTTTATTAATGCTAAATGTGTTTGTGGATTTTCTTGCGCCCAGTCTTCTCGCACTCCTAAAATTTTATCAGGATGTCCATTCCAAAGTTCTGATGTGATGGCAATAATAGAACCTATATTTTTTGCAATTGCGTGTGTGTTCCAAGGTTCTCCAACACAGTAACCATCAATTTTTTTATCTTTTAAAGCATTCACCATTTCTTCTGGTGAAATTGTCATTAAACTGACATCTATATCTGGTTCAATTCCTCCTGCCGCTAACCAATAGCGTAATAATAAGTTCTGCATTGATGCAGGATGAACAATTCCCAAGGTATTGGTTTTGTCTAGATCAGCGTTGATAATTTTGTGAAATTCAGCTAAATTTGTAACCCCATTATTAAATAATTCTTTGCTGAAGGTAATGGCGCTACCATTGCGAGAAAGGGTCATGGCTGTAACCATTGAAATGGGCGTTTTACCACCTGCACCTAATGTCATTGCTAGGGGCATTCCTGCTACCATTTGGGCTGCATCAAGTTTACCTGTAGCTACACCTTTAGCAATTTCTTTCCAGCTATTTTCGGCTTGAAGGTTGACTTCTAAACCGTATTGTGCAAAGAAACCTTTTTCTTTGGCAATTATTAAAGGTGCGGCTTGGGTGAGGGGAATATAGCCAATTTCTAAATGTACTTTTTCTAAATTTTTGTTAGAAATAATTGCTGGGGCTGTGGGTTGTTTTTGGCGTTTTTTTGCTTGTTTTTGTTGGTTGAGGAAGTAGATCATTTCGTTCCGCAAGTTGTAATAACTGGGATGGTTAACTACTTCCAGACGTTGACGGGGACGGGGGATAGGAACTTCTAAAATTTGCCCAATATGTGCTTCTGGTCCATTGGTTAACATAATAATGCGATCGCTCAATAATAAAGCTTCATCAACATCATGTGTCACCATTACACAGGTAATTTTGTGTTCATTACAGATTTGCATTAATTGTTCTTGTAAATTACCTCTGGTTAACGCATCCAAAGCACCAAAAGGTTCATCTAATAACAACAATTTCGGACGAGTAGCTAAAGCACGGGCGATCGCAACTCGTTGTTTCATCCCCCAAGATAACTCACTAGGATGTTTGTTAGCTGCACGTCGTAAACCCACCAGATCAATATGTTCTTC